>JAZRSP010000212.1:0-37387 GCA_045651565.1 Victivallaceae bacterium
CCGCACCGATACCAGCCATGTCTACGAAAGCTTTTGCGTCCATAATTTCCTGTTCAGTAACCGATTCGACTACACCATTGCACCATTCGAGTCCGCGGAGAGATTTTTTCCATGAAACAGGATTACCGATTTTGATAGCAGTTGCAATAGTATCAGGATCTTTTACCGGCTCGAACGGGGTATGATTTTTCCACATTTTCGCCAAAGGAGCAGAACCCTCTGCCTGAATTACGGCAATTCTCGGAATCTTATTGATGATGCCCAACTGATAGAGTTCCTGCAAACCTTTGCTCAAAGCACTGTTATTGCCCAAATTTCCGCCGGGAATAACAAACCAGTCCGGCACTTCCCAATTAAACTGCTGCAACACTTCAAAACCGATTGCTTTCTGTCCCTCAATACGGAAAGGATTAATTGAGTTCAAAAGATAAATATTTAATTCACGGCATACATCCTGAACCAAACTCATTGCATCGTCGAAGTTGCCTTTGATCTGCAAAGTTTTACCGCCGAAAGCCAAAGCCTGTGCCAATTTGCCGTAAGCAATTTTACCTTCGGGGATAAAAATCACGCTATTCATTCCTGAAACTGCGGCAAATGAAGCCATAGAAGCACTGGTATTGCCGGTAGAAGCACAAGCGACAGTTTTTGCTCCATAATATTTAGCGGCGGTAGTTCCGCAAGTCATACCGCGGTCTTTAAAACTTCCGGTCGGATTTTCTCCCTCATGTTTGAGGAAAAAGTTTTTAAGTCCGGCATACTCTCCTGCTTTACCGGCAGGATACATACGGGTATTCCCCTCCATGCGAGTAACAATTTGGTCATCGGGGAGGTCAAAAATCAACTCTTTGTAACGCCAAACTCCGGAAGCAGTTGCACCCCACTTCTGCCCCCAACGAGAGTCAAAAATGCTCTTCAATTCTTCGCCGTCAACCCCGCTCAAATCGCGAGTTAAATCCAATGTGCCACCGCAATCACAAGTATAACGAACCTGTGACAAGTCATATTCTTTACCACAATCAACACACTTCAAAAAAGCTTCAATTTTTTTCATTTTTACTATTCTTTTATATTCTTTTTAAGGCAGGAACTTTTAACATCTTGAATAATTTTTTCCAAACTGTTTTCAGCCTGCCAGTTAATCAACTTATTAATTTTGCTTACATTGGGTGCTCGGTGCATCATATCCTCGAAACCGCTTTCATAAGCCTCCTCGTAAGGAATAATTTTTATCTCTGAACTGCTGCCGACTTCTTTGATAATTAACTTGGCAAGTTCAAGAATTGAAATTTGTCTTTGGCTTCCAATATTGTAAATCTGACCGTAAGACTCCTCGTTTTTTGCCAGATGAAGCAAAGCACGGATAGTGTCAAAAACATGACAGAAGCAACGGCTCTGACTGCCGTCCCCGTAAACTCTGATATCTTTTCCATTCAAAGCCGCTTCGACAAATCGGGGAATCACCATACCGTATTGCCCGGTCTGACGAGGTCCGACAGTATTAAAGAATCTCACCACGGTTGCAGGGAGTTTATGAGATTTATAGTATGCCAAAGCATAAAATTCATCAAGCAATTTACTGCATGCGTATGACCATCTGGAATGGGTCGGGCAGCCGATAAGCAAGTCATCAGTTTCAGAGAAATAGGCTTTGTCGGACTTCCCATAAACTTCGCTGGTTGAAGCAACAATGATTCGCTTATTGAATTTAACTGCGGAATCCAAAATTCTTTCTGTTCCGTGGACATTGGTATAAATCGTATGAGCGGGGTCTTTTACCACCAATTCGACACCTACTGCCGCCGCCAAGTGATAGATACAATCACTGTTTTCTACATAACCATCCAAATTGAGAGTGCTGTCGGTCAAATCTGCAATAACCACTTCCAACTTGCAGTCATCCTTTATCTCCGCCAAATTATCCAACGAACCTGTTGATAAATTATCTATTACCACAACTTTTTCGCAATTATCCTGTTTGAGGAGCAATTCAGCAAGGTGTCCTCCGATAAAACCGGCCCCGCCGGTAATTAAATAACGCATTTTATTTACCCCTCTCTTTTGACTTTTTTGCAAAAGGGCATGATTGCCAAATTAAAAATTCCGGAGAAAATATAAACAGTTACCCAGAAAGCAACCCCCTTTAACTGCCAAATAACCATCGTCGCTACAATCAATATAATAAACGCCAGTTTTGCTTTGCTCTTGGTTTTAAAGGCCTCGACAATATAGCGGGCAACATGGCGATAAGGCACATTGCTGACCATAAGCAGACCCAGAAACGCCGCATAAATCGGCAGGAATGTACTTAAAAATTTGAGCGGAATTTCAAATTTAGGCGCAACCAAAACCACTGCGCAAACTGCCGCAGCAGCTCCCGGTGACGGCAGTCCTGAAAAATAATTTTTGTCAACAATTTCTTCTTCAGCTTCTTTGGGGAACATCGCTTTTACATTGTAACGAGCCAAACGCAAAGCTGCACCGCCGATATAGATTGAACAGAGGCAGTAAATTAAAACTTCACGAGTTTTAGTAATATCCACATCAACTCTTTGAACGATAACCGCATGAGTCATAACTGCAATCAAAGTTGCCGGGGCAAGTCCGAATGTCACCATATCAGAGAGAGAATCCATTTCTACCCCCTCCAAACTTGAAGCGTCAAGCAACCTTGCGACAAAACCATCCAACGCATCGAAAATCATCGCAAATAAAATAATATACGCACTGATTGCATAGACTTCCAATGAGTAATTTTCAAATCCTTGTATGCTGTTTTTTTCATACACTCTCAAAATATAGAGGATAGCCGCAAATCCGCAGAGGGAATTACACAAAGTAAGGAAATTCGGCACCCATTTCAGAGAAGTTACTCTCTTTATTTTTTGTTTCATAAAAACTCCTATTTAATTTCAGCAATTACGCTTTCGCCGCCATACACCTTGTCGCCGATTTTCACTTTAAGCTCAAACTGGTCTTTCGGGAGATAAATTTCAGTGCGTGAACCGAATTTGATCATACCGTAAACTTGACCCTTTTTGAGTTTAGCTCCGGCAACAACCGGGCAGACAATTCTGCGGGCAATCGCACCTGAAATCTGACGGATTGCCATCGGAAAAGTTTTTTCACCGAGCGTTGCATTACCGGCGATAGTCATTGCCTCATTGCGTTTAGCGCACTCCGGATTGCGGGCATCTAAATACTCACCCTCGCGGTAATGAACTGTTTCAACCTGCATATTGGCACAAGCACGATTTACATGGACATTGAAAACCGAGAGGAAAATTCCGATACGAAGAGCTTCACCATCAAAAGGCTTCTGGTCAAAATCATCAACCACTTCAATATCACGCACAACCCCGTCCGCAGGGCTGATTAAAAAGTCCTCATTCGCAGGAATATGGCGAACAGGATTACGGAAAAAAGCCGCAATCGCAAAAAAGATTACCGAAAAAATCACAGTCAAAATTATTGTCGCACAAAGTGAAATATTTCTCAAAAACAACCAGCAAAGCGCAATACATACACCATTGATAATCAGAGCCAAGCCCCATTCTTTTATTCCGTATCTAGTTAAAGTCATTTTTTCCTCCTAATTTTTTAAATTAAACTATACACTATAGGTAATATACACGCAAACTGAAAAAATTCCAGTTTTTTTTGAAAATTATATCAAATATAATTTATTCAGTATTTGAAAAACAGACTTTTTAGAGTATATTTTGAGTAGAAAAATAAATTAAACACTAAAACAGGAGCAAATAATGCAAAATACACCGAAATCATTAAGATTGCAAATTGCGATTTTAGGAAGAACTAATGCAGGTAAATCAACTCTGCTTAATTTTATAACCAATCAGGATGCGGCAATTGTATCGGAAATTGCCGGGACTACGACAGACTTGGTTGAGAAACCGATGGAACTTCTGCCTTTCGGACCGATTCTTTTAATAGACAGTGCCGGTTTCGCCGACGAGAGTGAACTTGGGTCTAAACGCATGGACAAGACCGAAAAACTCTTTGACCGTGCCGATGTGGTGCTTTTGACCTTGCGTGATAACAATTGGGGTGATAGCGAAGAATTTATTGTTGCCGAAGCAAAAAAACACAATCAAGGTATTGTCGCAATTATTAATAAAAGTGCAAATTTTGAAGTACCCGAAGAATTTTTAAAATCCGTTGCCGATAAAGTCGGTTCAAATCCGATTGTCTGCAACCTTGCCGATAAAAACGAACGGGAAAATTTCTTAACTCAACTCAAAGACCGCCTCTTTATGGTTCTCCCGGAAGAATTTATAAAAACTCCCGAACTCCTGAACGATTTTGTCAAAAAAGGCGATGTGGTTGTCTTGCTTATCCCCATTGACATTCAAGCTCCGAAAGGCCGCTTGATTATGCCGCAAGTTCAAACTTTGCGAGCGTGTTTGGATATCGGAGCAATTCCGGTCATGTGTAAAGAGAGTGAATTTATCCAAACTTTGTCAATGCTTCCTAAAAATCCTGATTTAATCATCTGCGACTCGCAAATGGTCGATTTTATGGTAAAAAACACTCCGAATGAGTTAAAATGTACTACCTTTTCAATCCTTTTTTCCAGATTGAAAGCCGACATGAAAATCATGGCGCAAGGTGCTTTGTCAATCGCCAAATTGCAGGACGGCGACAAAATTCTGATTGCAGAAAGCTGCTCACACCACCCGACCCATGATGACATCGGCAGAGTCAAAATTCCTTTGCTTTTGAAGAAAAAGACCGGAAAAAATTTAAAATTTGAGTTTTTCGCAGGTTCAGACTTTCCGAAAAACTTAAAAGAATACAAACTGGTTATTCAATGCGGTTCATGTATGCTCAACCGGCGAGAAACTCTTTCACGAGTACACAAAGCAGTTGACGCCGATGTGCCGATAACTAATTACGGCATGGTAATTTCAACTTGTCAAGGTGTTTTCGACAGAGTCATGGAGATATTTTTACAATAATATATATTGGGAGTAATTTATGAAAATTGATAGCGGACTTTTTGACAATATGGTTATGCAGCGCAACAAAGACAATTTGTGCGAACAGAAAATTATAATTTCATGCGAAAGCAATCAGGAAGTTTTTGCCACTTTGCCAAATGGCGAAAAACAGTTTTTGGGAAAAAGTAATGAAAATGGTAAATGTTGCGGAATTTTGAAAAATTTAAAAGTCGGAGGACCTTATGATATTACTTTAATTTCCGAAAATGCTTCTCTCACAGTCAAAAATATCATGGTCGGCGATGTCTGGATTCTCGCAGGTCAATCCAATATGCAAGGTTACGGCAATATGCACGGTGCGGAATCCTCCACCCCGGAGGTTCGGGCGTTTTATCTGGATAAGTGCTGGGATGTTGCCAAAGACCCGATTCACAATATGGAGAAAGCAAAAGCAGAAATCCACTGGGTGCTTAATGGCGGACACAACGCATTTGACAATGCCCCCGCCGAACCGATTATAGGCGTTGGACCCGGAGTTGCTTTCGGCAAAGCAATGGCGCAAAAAACCGCCATCCCCCAAGGTTTAATCGCCTGCGCTCACGGCGCAACTTCTTTGGCTCAATGGTCGTCTGACTTGAAAAATGAGGGCGAAAACTCACTCTATGGCGCAATGTACAATTGCTTCAAACTCAATGGCGAAAAAGTTGCCGGAGTTCTTTGGTTCCAAGGCTGTAATGCGGCTTTTGACGATACCAAGGCAAAAAATTACACTGTCGACACCATAAATTTATTTAAAGCGATACGAGAAGACTTCAATTCCCCTGATTTGCCGATTGTTCTGGCGCAATTGGGGCGGCATGCCGCTGCATACGATTTTGCTTTGGAGAGCCGTTGGAGTTCAATTCGCGAACAACAATTATTCATCGGAGAACATTTTGAAAATTGTGCCGTAGTTCCAACTATTGATTTAGAACTTGACGATGTTATCCATTTAAGCGGTAAATCTCAATCAATTTTGGGAAAAAGATTTGCCGATGCGATGGGGTATCTTCTCGGACTTCCTGATGAATATCCTCCGCTTCAAGTTGATAAAGTCGAGTTCGTAAATTCTGATATCAAGGGGCAATTCAAAACTATTATTCATATCAAAAATGTAGTAGGTTCGCTTCATAGCAAAAATGTTTTGCCGAGCGGTTTTTCGCTCCACACGAACGATAAAGAAAATAATTTAACCACTCCTCCGTTCCGCTGTGAATTATCTGGAAATAAAATTATTCTGACTTCTTCATCGATATTGGGGAGCAAAGTTGCTTATGCTTTCGGAACTTGCCCTCTCGGCAATATCTATGATGAAGCAAATCGAACTTTATGCGCTTTCGGTCCATTGGTAACTCACGAAGTAGCCGATTCAAATAAAATCGTGGAAGAACGAGCAAAAGCCTGACCAAATAAACTGAATAAAGGAAATTACGGAGATTTTTTACAAATTCCACCGCAATTTATACAATAAAAGTTATTTTTTTGCGTTATAGTTAATATACTGAATTTTCATATAAAATTATTATACAGGAGTTATTATGAAAAAATTTTTAAAAATCTTTGTTATATTTGCTGTTTCAATCATAGCAATCTGGGGTGCAAAAGTTTGGTTTTTCTCACAAAAAAACAATGGGAAAAACTTTTCTTTCACCTATGAAACAATCGAACTCGGCGATGTTATCAGCTCAATCTCTGCCACCGGAACGGTCGAACCGGAAGAACTTATTAATGTCGGTGCGCAGGTTAATGGCAGAATTATGTCATTCGGAACTGATTTGGACGGCAAAACTGTCGATTACGGTTCACGGGTAAAAAAAGGCGATGTCCTCGCTTTAATCGACGATGTAATCTACAAATCTGAACTCCAAAGCGCACAGGCTGCCAAAGCACAGGCAACTGCCGCTATCCTCTCTGCCGAAGCCTCTATCAAAGAATGTGCCGCCAATGAAATTTTAGCAAAAAACAACTGGGAACGCGCACAAAAACTATCTGCCCAGAAAATTATTTCAGACAGCGAAGCCGATTCTGCCAAAGCCTCTTACGAGTCTGCCGTAGCACAGAGTGCCAAAGCAAAAGCTTCTCTCGAACAAGCAAAAGCTTCTCTCCTCTCTGCCGAAGCGGCTCTCGTTAAAGCAGAACGCAACTTGGAATACTGCTCAATCGTTTCTCCGGTTGACGGAATAATTATCGACAGAAGAGTCAGTATCGGACAAACTGTGGTTTCAAATCAAAGTGCTTCAAGTATCTTCCTCGTTGCCAAAGACTTTAAAAAAATGCAGGTTTGGGTATCTGTCAATGAAGCTGACATCGGCGACATCAAGCCGGGTATGGAAGTACAATTTACTTGCGACGCTTTCCCGAACGAAGTCTTTATGGGTATTGTCCATCGTATCCGCATGAATGCTACTCTCTCATCCAATGTGGTAACTTACATTGTAGAAGTTAATGCCGACAACGACAACTTACGCTTGATTCCCTACTTGACCGCCAATGTAAAATTTATTCGTGATGCAAGAAAAAATGTTATGAATATCTCCGCTTCTGCATTGCGATTCAAAGGCGATCAAAACTTGATTGACGGCGCAATTCCGCAATACACTTTCCCGAAAGAAACAGTCCTTTTCGTCGAACGCACTCCCGGACGACTCACTCCGATAAAAGTTCAAGTCGGTTTGAATAATGGCGCAGTCGCAGAAATTATCAGTGATGAACTTAAATCAGGCGACAAAATTGTTGTAGGTATCACCGAGGGAATTAAAGCGAATCCGGGGCAATCAGGCGACACCAGAAATCCCTTCCTCCCAAGTCCGCCGAAACGCAACAACTCTCAACAACAAGGCAAAAAATAACTCATTCGCAGGAGAAAAAGTTATTATGGATGATAAAAAAGAAAACATGCCTTTAATCAAACTCGAAAACATCACAAAAACATACTTTTTGGGAGAATTTGATGTGCCGGTACTTAAAGGTATCTCTTTGACAATTGAAAAAGGCGAATATGTCGCACTCATGGGAGCATCAGGTTCAGGTAAAAGTACCTTGATGAATATTCTCGGTTGTTTAGACCGTCCGACTTCCGGAAATTATTACTTTGAAGGTCAGGAACTCGGGTATGCGTCAGGAGATGAACGGGCGATTTTCCGCAACAAAAAAATCGGATTCGTTTTTCAGAACTTCAATCTGCTCCCCCGCACAACGGCTTTGGACAATGTTATTATGCCGCTTGCCTACACCGCAGATAGTTTATCAACTGCCGAGTGCAAAAAAAGAGGGCTGAAAGCTCTCGAAGAAGTCGGTATTCTCGAAAGAGCCAATCACCACCCCGGTCAACTCTCCGGCGGTCAGCAGCAGCGTGTGGCAATTGCCCGAGCTCTCATCAACCGCCCACCTGTGATTTTCGCCGACGAACCGACAGGAAATTTGGACTCCAAGACAAGTTTGGAAGTCATGGATATGTTTACCAAACTCAATGAGCAAGGAATTACCGTTATTTTGGTAACTCACTCCGATGAAATTGCCTCTTATGCCAAAAGAACTATCTGCATGAGTGACGGCGAAATCGTACCCGGACTTTTTTCACATAACTTAAAGAAAGGAGACAGCAAAAATGAAAATTAAAACAACTCTGAAAATGTCTATTGTCTCCCTCGGCAGAAATCCAACCAGAACTATGCTTACTACTCTCGGTATCGTCATCGGTATCGGTGCAGTAATTACCATGATGGAAATTGGAAATGGTTCCAAAAATTCAATCCGTAACACCATTGAAAAAATGGGGGCTAACTCAATTATGGTTATGCCGGGAAGCATGAGAGCTCCCGGTTCAGCCAGAACCGAAAGCGGCAGTGCCGTAACTTTGACCGCTTCCGATGCCGAAGCAATCGGCCGTGAATGTCCGAGTGTCGGGGCGTATTCTCCGGTTGTACGCAGTGCAGGCAAGCAACTTATTTTCGGCAACTTAACTTGGATGCCGTCTTCAATGTACGGGGTTTCTCCTGCTTACCTTAAAATCCGTAACTGGCAAATTGCCGAAGGCAGATGTTTCACCGACAGAGAAGTTGACCGAAATGCCAGAGTATGTGTTATCGGGTCAACCATTGTAAAAGAACTTTTTGCCAATACCAACCCGGTCGGTTGTGAATTGAGAATCGGCGATGTCGCATTTGAAGTCGTCGGTGTCCTCCAATCAAAAGGCGCAAACATGATCGGTATGGATGAAGACGATATAGTTATGACTCCATGGACAACTATGCAAATGCGGTTGACAGGATTAAAAATGGGTACTGCCAGCCACACTTCAAGTACCGTTTCAAGTTATCCGGGCGACCGTTTCGTTGTTGAAGGTATGGCACTCTATCCGGAGCAGGATAGTTCAATAACCAGAGATAAACTTTTTTACGCCAGATTCAGTCAACTCAACCAAATTGTTTTTGAAGCAGTTTCAACTGATAAAGTCGACCAAGCATTGCAGGAAGTTTCTGAACTTCTCCGCCGTCGCCACCGTTTGAGTGATGACAAAGAAAATGACTTCTCTATCCGCAATTCGGCTGACTTTATGAATATGCTCAATAGCACCTCAACTTTGATGACCAATTTGCTTTTGGGAGTTGCCTTGATTTCGCTTGTTGTCGGCGGTGTGGGAATTATGAATATCATGCTGGTTTCCGTAACCGAGAGAACCAGAGAAATCGGTCTTCGCATGGCAGTAGGAGCCAGAAGCAAAGATATTCTGCTTCAATTTTTGATTGAATCAACCGTACTTTGTCTGGCGGGCGGAATTTTGGGGATAATTTTAGGACACGGTGCTTCACTTTGTATTGAATATCTCGCCAAATGGCCGATCCAATCAAGTCCGAGTGCAGTTATTGCCGCCGTAGTAGTTTCTGCCGGAGTCGGAATTATTTTCGGTTTCTATCCTGCTTGGAAAGCGGCAAAACTTGACCCGATTGAAGCATTACGCTACGAATAAAATCTTTTACCGGGAACTGCCTATACTATTTATCGGCAGTTCCTGAATTATTCCTCAAAAAATTGGATTTTTCAATGTTTTATTCAATAATTAATCCGAAACTCAAAAAAATCCAAAATTTTTTATAAAAAACATTGATTTTTGCTTTTTATGCTTTATTATATAGTAAACGACTGTCAAGCAATCTAATTTGAGGAGGCATTTATGATAAAAACTTTCGTACTAGACACTAATGTACTGCTCCACTCTGCCAATAGTATTGAATCATTTAAGGACAACGACATTGTTATCCCGATGGCGGTGATTGAGGAACTTGATAAATTCAAAAAATATCAGGATGAACTCGGCCGCAACACCCGTCAAGTAATTCGGTTACTGGACAAGCTCAGACTAAACGGTAATTTAAGCAAAGGTGTCAAACTTGATACTGTTTCCAAAGTCGCTACCGGCAAATTAGCAGTAATGACTGCGGCTTCATTGGACGGCAATATTGACGAAAGTATGAAAGAGGTTTTCAACTCTGATTTGGGCAATGACTCGCCTGACAACAGAATTTTGCGAGTTGCCTATGCCCTGACCAAAAGCCGCAAAAAAGTCGTTTTTATCAGCAAAGACATCAATTTACGCTTAAAAGCCGATGCACTCGGAATTTCTGTCATGGACTTTGAGCATGAAAACATCGATTACGGTTCTCTCTATAATGGTTTCAAAACTATCGAAGCCAATGCTGAAATGATTGATATGCTCCTTGCTGAAAAATCTATCAACGGCGCAGAATTTAAGTTGCAGCCTAATGAGTTTATCGTTTTCCAGAACCCAGATAACCCCAAACATCAGGCAATCGGCCGCTATTGCCACGACGGGTTAATTCACATTTTGGAATATGGAGTTAATGACAAGGCGTGGAATATTATCCCCAGAAATAAGGAACAACGCATGGCGATTAACCTCCTGCTTGACCCGCAGATAAAACTCGTTACCCTCGTCGGCGGTGCAGGTACCGGCAAAACCCTCCTCGCTATCGCCGCCGCCATGGAAGCAGTCCTGCATAAAAACAGTTACGACAAAGTCCTTGTTTCCCGTCCGATTATTCCTATGGGCAATGACATCGGTTTTCTGCCGGGCAGCAAAGATGCTAAATTAAGTCAATGGATGCAGCCGATTTTTGACAACATGGAATTTCTGCTCCACCAGAGCCAAACCACTGCGGCAACTATCAGAAAAAGCAAAAGTTCCGCTTCGGTTCTCTC
This sequence comes from Victivallaceae bacterium, assembly GCA_045651565.1. GTDB lineage: Bacteria > Verrucomicrobiota > Lentisphaeria > Victivallales > Victivallaceae > RGIG5270. Next base: position 11,220 of record JAZRSP010000212.1, read on the forward strand.
CGCCGAGCAATTAATCAGTTCCAAAAAATTTGAACTCGAAGCTTTGACCTACATCCGCGGCCGAAGCATTCCCAAACAGTTTGTCATCGTCGATGAGGCACAGAATTTGACTCCGCACGAGGTCAAAACCATTATCAGCCGTGCAGGCGAAGGAACAAAAATGGTTTTAACCGGCGATCCGCAGCAAATTGACAATCCCTATTTGGATTCGTCCAGCAACGGTTTGACTTATACTGCGGAACGGATGAAAGGCACTTTTATCCACGGACATATTACCTTGCAAAAAAGTGAAAGAAGTGAATTGTCTGCGCTTGCGGCTAAATTAATGTAAAAATCACCTCAAAAAAAAAAAATGGAATTTATAGTTTCTGGAATTGAAACTATAAATTCCATTAATTCATATTCAACTAAAATTAATTTCTAACGATCCTTTACGCACTTAAAGTACAAAGCCGGAATCAAATAAACTGTCATAATTGCGGCGAAAGTCAATCCTCCAACTACTCCAAGTCCGCAATTTGAACGCAATTCAGAGCCGATTCCGCTTCCGAATGCCATTGGCAGCATACCGATAACAGATGCTAATGAAGTCATCAAAATCGGTCGGAATTTATTTTTCGCCGCCTGTAACATCGCAGAGTGTTTCGTCATGCCTTTCTCAATTAAAACTTTGGTTTCATCCATAATCAAAATTGCATTATTCACCACAATACCGATCATCATAACTCCGCCCAAAAGCGCAATCATTGACAACTCTTCATGCGCAACAAACATCGTGAAAAACATTCCAACAAACCCCAGAGGCACAGTGAACAAAATCAAAAACGGATAACTCCATGATTCCATAAGTGCCGCAATCAGCAAATAAGTCAGAACAATCGCAATCAAAAAGACTTCTGCAAATTCTGCCGTTCCCTCATCCATCATCTCGGCTTGACCGAAAAATGCCAGTTTATAACCGGGCGGTAAATTTTCACCGACATTTTTTCGCAAATAATTTACCACTTCTCCCAAAGTTTTACCGGGGGCAATATTGGCATAGACCCAGCAAGTACGCTCCTTGTCTTCACGAATAACGCTGATCATCACCGGGTCTGACTCCAAAGTGGAAAGCACATCAATATTAATTGTTTTGCCGTCAATCGCACCTATCGCAATATTGCTGTTCGCTTCTCTGCCCTCAATATCTTCGGCTTTAACTCTAATATCGAATGTACGAGTGCCGACCTTGTAATTTCCTGCAACCACACCGTCGAAGTACCCTGCAACCGAAGTACCTAATTGACTTTCACTTACCCCCAAGTTACGCAAAACTGCCCGATTGGGAACAATATTAATTCTCGGTTTATCGGGGCGGATACTTGAGTCAATATCTTTTGCAAGTCCGGATTTTTGAAGCAATTGAACCGCTCTTACCCCTTCTTCTCGCAGAACCTCATAATCCGGCCCGGCAATATAAGCAGTAAGTGCCGCACCTGATGAACCGGTCGGATTAGGAATATTTACTGCAAAAAGGAGATTATGCTCTTTTTTCAGCATAGCACGAATCTCATCGGCAACTTCCCAAATCGACTTGCGGGTTTCTTTGGGATTAAGCAATAAACTTATCTCCGCCAAATATACACCTTCTGACACCTGCCCTGATGAAGCATTAACATAGCCTATCGTACCTGCAACATATTTTACATCGGGTCGTTTTTCAAGTTCCTTCATAATTTTCAAGGTTTTTTCGCGAGTAACAGCCAATGAATTATTAGTGGGGAATTCCAATTTGATTGCAAGTTCGCTCTTGTCGTTGGTCGGGATAAAGCCCATTGATAAATTCGGCACTGACACAAACAACATCGCAATCGACACCACCACAATTGATAAAATCACCACCAAACTGTGCTTGGATGTCCATTCTATACTTTTTACAAAACCATTCTCTATCGGCAGATAAATTCTATCCCATAATTTAAAGAAATATGTGATAACTTTCCACTCTTTATACTCTTTTTTAGCGAAAAATTTCGCTGCCAAAATCGGGGTAAGCGTGAAACTTACAAAAAGTGATGCCAAAGTAGCAACCACCATAACCCCCGCAAACGGCGCAATCAAAAGTCCGACAAGTGTACTCATCAATGCCACCGGTACAAACACCACCACATTGGTCAAAGCACTCGCCGCAACCGCATTTACCACTTCGCCGGTACCCTTAATTGCCGCAGTTTTGGCATCATCGCCGCTGTCAATGCGCTTGGTTACATTCTCCAAAACCACCACCGCATTGGTCACAAGCACCCCCGCAGAACACCCCAAAGATACTAATGTCATCATATCAAATGTATAATCAAGCACCTTCATCGCAATAAATGATACCACAATTGATACCGGCATAGAGATGACTGCAATAAATGTCGTTCTAATATCATGCAGAAAAAGGAAAAGTATCACCGCCGTAAGAACAATTCCCAAAAGAATACTGTTCCACGCATCATCTACTGATGCATGCACAAAGTCCCCTGCATCTTTAAACCATGCTAACTCCATACCGCCGGGGAGTGTGCCGCCGGAAATAATTTCTTCATAACGCGCCTGCACACTATCAATAACCTTAACCGCATTAGCATCAGATTTTTTTACAATTTCAATCTGCACACCCACTTTGCCATTAAAGTACCCTTCCTGGCGAATTTCCTTTGACTGCAATTTAATTTCGGCAATATCGCCCAAATAGATTCTTTTTCCGACTGTACTGCTGATTTCCAAATTTTTAAGAGCCTGAATATCACGATATTCCGCATCAAATGTTACCCCCATCTCGGTACCGTTTTCACGAATACGCCCGGCAGGAATTTTGATATTAGCACTGCTGATTCGGCTAATGACCTGCGCCATAGTAAGGTTGCTTTCCGCAAGTTTTTTGCGATTCAAAATAACATGAAGCTGCAACTCTTCTCCGCCGTGGATTCGCACTTCACCGACTCCCTGAATACTGGAAAAACGGTCGGACAAAACATCGTCAGCGTAGTCATATAATTCATCAAGTGATTGACTGCCGGTCAAAAACAAAGTTACCACCGGCACTGCATTCACATTAATTTTAGTCAAAGTCGGCGTTTCAACACCACTTGGGAAGTCATCCATAATGGTATTAAGTTTCTCACGAACTTCATGCACCATAATATCGGCATCAACCCCCAAATTAAATTCCAAGGTTGTCGCACAGACATTTTCCATACACATAGTTGTTGTATGCTTCAATCCCTCCAAAGACGCCACAGCATCTTCAATTTTTTTCGCCACATCGACCTCAATTTCTTCGGGGGAAGCACCGGGATAAATCGTAGTAATCTGGACATAAGGCACATCCATTTTTGGCAAAGAATCGATACCGATCTGCCGATACATAGACACCCCAAGAAACAACAGCATGATGATAAAAGCGGTCATTGCGACCTTGCGTTTTACCGATAATTCACTGATATTCATATTAATAAACTCCTCTGTTGTGTGTTATTGGGATTAATTTGCTTCAATAATTTCAACTTTATTGCCGTTATTGAGGAAGTATTGACCCGAAACGACAATTTTTGCATCACCGATTGTATCGCTATTAAGGATTTCTGAATAGCCGCCGGTAGTGAAGCCTACTTGCACTTCAACTTCCTCCGCCTTGTCATCTTTTACCACAAAAATTGTATTCTTGCCCCCTGCTCTGGCGATAACTGCATTATCAATTAACCCCATTCCCTCTCTTGCTGCAAGGATAATTTGAATATCGCACAAACTTCCACAAATTAATTTTGAATCTTGCGGAAGTGCGGCTTTTATCTCAAAAGTTCTGCTGATCGGGTCTATTGTCGGCGAGATGTAACTGATTTTGGCTTTGCACAACTCCTTGCCGTCAGAGAAAATCACCAATTGGGTATCTAAATTAATCAAATCATAATAAACTGAACTTATTAATGCCTCAACCTCCAATTTTTCCGTATTTTCAAGTTTAAGCACTTTCGCCCCTACCCCGACGAACTCTCCAGCTTCCTGATATTTGCCGGTAATAACTCCGTCAAAAGGTGCAATAACAATTGAGTCCTCCAAATTTTTACGGGCGATTGACAAATTAGTTTTTGCCTGTTCGACCTTTACCCGACTGTAATCAAGAACGGTTTTTTCTTTTTCCAACTGGGCTTTTTTGCGCATCCATTCTGCCTCGCTTTCGTCAAAAGCGGTTTGAGAAATTGCCTTGCTTTTCACCAATTTTTTTGCCCGCTCGTAATCCAAAGTCGCCTTGCGCAAATTGGTTTCGGCAATGGCAATATCCCGCTCGACATTTTTGCAATTTTCGATTGCCACCGCTAAACTCTGTTCAGCAACCAGCACATGATTTTCCAAATTTTTGCGGTCAGTACGGAAAAGAATCTCCCCTTTCTTTACCCTGTCCCCCTCCGAAACATTAAGTTCTTCTATTGTTCCCGCAACTTTGGACGAAATCACTGCATCGTCAATTGCCTGAATATTTCCCTGCACCAAAATTGATTTTGTAAAAGGCATTTTCTGCAAAAAACCGACTTTGACCTGTATCGGAGCAACTTCTGTAAGTTGCTGATTATCAGACTTTTCCCCACATCCAGACAGCACCAAAGCCGCTACCAAAATCACCATAGAGCTCAAAAAATTATATTTTTTCATAAAAATTCCTCCGTTTTTCTGTTTTTATACTATAATATACTTGCATTTTCGATTACATGCAATATATTAAAAGTAAAAAATTGATAACTGAAAGATTATTAAAAATGATTACTATTAAACAATTACAGAACTTTTTAGTCCTCAGCAAGGAATTACATTTTGCCAAAGCCGCAGACAAACTCGGCATGTCACAGGCGGCTTTGAGCAAAGAAATTCAAAAATTGGAGCAGAAAATCGGTTGCGAACTTTTTGACAGATCAAATAAATGGGACATTAAACTCACCGAAGCTGGCGAAACTTACCTTGCAGAAATTTCAGAAATCCCGAACTTGCTCAATATCGCCAAAGAAAGGGCAGTCAGAGCCAAAAGAGGACATTTCGGACACCTGTCAATCGGCATTACCGGGATTGCTTACAATTATATAAACCTCGGAAATATTTTTAAATCGGTCAAAACCGCCTATCCCGAAATAACATTACGCATAACCGAACAATTTATTCCGCAGGAAACATTGAATCAACTCACCAATGGCAAACTTGATTTGGCGATAATTCCGATAGCGGATTTTTCCACTCTTCCGCAAAATTGCAAATACAAAGTTATTGCAGAGTTTCAACTCCGCTATGTTTTACCCAATACTCCTCATTGGCAGCAAAAAAACGAGATTTCTATCCAAGATGTGATAAATTGCAACTTTATTCTTCCCAGTTACTCATCGTCTCAAATGTTCCGACCGAAATTTGAACTTTTCTGCCTGGATAAATGCAACAAAAAACCGACGATTTCTCACGAAATCGACGGTTTGGAAAGTACCTATCAATTGATCGCTGCCGGTTTGGGAATAAGCATTCTCCCAGAGATTAATATTGCCAAATCCAACTACAATATCATCTTCCGCTCATGCGATTTCAATATCAAGTGCTATACTGTCGCCGTTTGGGACGAAAACAATCACTCAAAAGCCTTGAAAAACCTCATCACCCTTTTGTGATAAGTTATGATTCAATGGTAATTCTGCCGATATTGGCAAAACCCGAAGCATTCGTTGCTCTGGTATAGAGTTTGAGTTCAGTTTCACCCTGGGGCAATTCAAGCAGCCAATCACCGGTGGTTTGATACTTCTGCCAATCGCCGGTATTTTCAACTTTGATAAATCCGCAAGACTTGTCGTCCAAAGTTACTTCCAGCGAAACGGTATCAAATGTAGTTGCGGTGCGAACTGACATTTTGTAAGTTCCCGCTTCCTTTACATTCAAGCGATAGATGATATAAACATCTTTATCCCGCTGGTCTTTGCAGAGTCTGGTATGATTCAAACCTCCGTCGCCGGATTCCTCCAATCTGGTAATATTGCATGAAATTTCACTCAACTCATTGGCATTAATCACCAATTTTTCGTCTTTTTTGACTTCAAAAATAGTTCCGAAATCGTGATTTTTGAACTTCGGAGTAGTCATAATCATCCGCAAAATTCTTGCGACACTGGTTCTGACCACCGATTTCGGGAGCAATTTATCCAAACGGGCAAGTGCCATTTCAAGTTCTTCGGGATAACCGAAAGGCATTTTAGCGTCATTACCTGCGAGGAGTTCTTCCCACAAGTTTGAGTCATTACGCCAGTCGGTCATAACCATTCCCTCATAGCCCCACTCATCACGCAAAACCCCGGTCAAAAGATTGTAGCAGCAGCTTACTTTGATCCAATTAATCAGGTTGTATGAACTCATAATGCAGTTCGGCTTACCGATTTTGACTGCATATTCAAAATTTTTGAGATAAATTTCACGCAAAGCCCTTTCGCTTATCACACTGCTGCTGTAAAAACGATACTCTTCCTTGTTATTTACCGCAAAGTGTTTCAGAGTCGCGGAAACTCCGGTACTCTGCAACCCCTTTACCATATAAGCCGCCATGTAACCAGAAATCATCGGGTCTTCGGAGTAGTACTCAAAATTTCTGCCGCACAAGGGGTCACGATGTAAATTCATTCCCGGAGCAAGCATAATATCAATACCATTATTGAGTGCTTCTTCACCCATAATTTTCCCCATAAGCGACATAAGTTCAATATCCCAACTCATCGCAAGCAGATTCTCACACGGGAAACAACTTGTCGCTACTGCCAAACGAACTCCTGCCGGGCCGTCGGCAGTCTGCGGATTCGGGATACCGTACTCTCTCATATTGCCGATACCGGCAGTACCATGCGGAAAATTCGGAAATTTAGCCTGACAGAGTCCAACTAATTCTCTATCGCTCAATTGATCCAAAAATTCATCCATCGTAACTTTGCCGTCAGCAACATCATAAAGGGTATAAATTTCTCTTGCAACTTTTTTCTCGTCAAATTCTTTACCTAAATTATCATCTTTGACATAATTGATAAAACTTGAAACCACCTTGCCGAGTTTAAGGTTTTTATCCTGAATATCGGTAATTAAATTGCGACTTTCCACTGCTTTACCGGGACGGCGTTTCGCCGCCATTTCACGAACAAATTTCAAACCGGGAGATGAGATAACTTTTGTTTCGCTTTGGGTATAAATTCCAACTGAAACTCTTTCACGGACAGAGGTTCCGAGAAAAATTTCGTACTCTCCCTTTTCAATTACCCAACTTCCTTCGGTTGCCACATCACCTTTTTCATCAAAAAATGCGAGTTCATCAATTGCAATTTCCAAAGACAAATCCTGTGATTTGCCAACTTCTATCAAGTCAGTTTTCCCGAAAGATTTAAGCTCAACGGCACAACGCTCCACCGCCGAATTAAAAATCGAACTTACATAGAGTGCCAAACTCTCTTTTCCGGCATAATTTCCAATATTTTCGACATTGCAAACCACCTTAATTTTGTTATCTGCCACCTCGAAACTTTTGACTTCATGCTTAAATTCAGTATAACTTAACCCATGTCCGAAAGGATAAATAACCTTGCTTTTTTCACTCTCTGCCGATTCAAACCAGCGATAACCGACGAAAATATCTTCCTCATAGTCCACCTGAAACTTTGAACTCCGCAAAATCGAACTCGACGGATAGTCTTCATACTTCGCACAAAATGTATCAACCAATCTTCCTGATGGATTAACTCTGCCAAGCAAAACATCTACCAAAGCATTTCCGCCTTCCATTCCGGGCAAACCTGCATAAACAATTGCCGATACTGCCGGACTTGACGCGATTTCAGCAAGCGACATCACTCCGCAGATATTCAAAACGACAATTACTCTCTTTTCAAAATATTTTTCCAAGAGTTTTAGCAGATTTTTTTCATCATCATCCAAATAAAAATCCCCTGCTTCTGCCTGACGGTCAAGTCCTTCTGTTGAATTTCTGCCGATAACCCACAAGGCATAATCATTAGCACCAGCGACATTTTTCATCGCCTCATCATCAGGAATATAAGCAATATTTTTGCGATATTCGGCACTTAAATTTTTATCAACAGTCACATACGAAGAATTTTCAGAACTCTCCAAAGAATCAAGCAAATTCACCACACTGCCGCAGAAAACATCGGCACTGCCCAAACCGCCCTTCAAAAATTCAATCTGATAGCGACCGAAAAGTGCAATTTTGGAATTTTTCGCAAACGGTAAATGCTTAAAATCATTTTTCAATAAAGCCATAGAATCACTTGCCATCTGTCGGATAGCACTACGATGACTCTCGATAACTTGTGGGTCATACATAATTCAATTCTCCTGTAAATTTTATAAGTAGCGGTTCAGAATCTCTGCATATTCCTGAAACTCTCTATCGCCGTGGGCAGCCATGTATTCGCCATCCTGGCGAACTGCGAAAGTCGTGATACTTTTTATGCCGAAACTTGTATAATAACGGATATCCTCTTCGACTAACTTCTTGTCAAAAATCGGTTTAAGCGGCGGATGTTGTGTAAATCCATAGAGCGAACTATCAAGCCAATATTCCAAAATGTGAGTTTTTTCCGGGCTGAACAAAGTAATAAGATGCTCAAAAATCTCACGATTATGAACATTTACCGCACAATTCTGATCATTAAAAGCATGGAAATAACAGCGGAAAAACGGTGCAAATTCCAAGAAAACTCGCTCATGCGGTTTAATTCGTTTAGGCCCGTTCAAAGTTCCGTGATATGCCAAAAAGCAAACCTGTCCCAATGGATCAACTTCACTAATTCTCTCCGCAATCGCATTAGCGGTAATAAGTGCCTGGTCTGCTCCATTCAAGTGAGAACACTTTTCGCAATGGCACCAGTCATTCTGCAAACGGTCAACTCCCCAGAAAAAGTATCTGTGGGTGCTTGACGGCAATCTTCTGACCATCTCCAAAGCATTCTCAACTACCATATTCAATGCAGTCGGATTAGAAGTACACCAGTTAGCATCACCAATCGGAGTTCTGCGGCGGGTATTCTGTGGGAAATATTCCGGGTGTTCCTCAAAAAGACTGTGGTCAATTAAAACATCTGAAGCATGAACTTCGTACTCGTATTCCAAATTATTTGCGATAAGTTTATCTCTGAAAGATTGCTCTCCCATAAATTTAAGTTCATTATAAACATTGTGAGCAGCTCCACCGCCGGAATGAAGTCCGAGGGTATTAAGCCCTGACTTTGCCATTTTTTCGATCCAATCGACACCCTCAAAATCCGAGGGAACTAAAACGATACCTTTATTAGTTTTCATAATTTTTCTCCTATATAATCAATAATTTATTGTAAAATTCTATTTTAAAAATGATTGTCTTGCCTTTTCGAAATGCCCCAGCGACTCCTCGATTCCACCGATACGGTTGCGCTGTGTCCACAAAAAACAATGTTCCGCAATTGCTTCAGTTATAACCTTATACGCCAAGTTTTTATCAAACGGTAAATTTTTGTTCTGACGCAACCGCATAATTGCCACTTCAACTAAACGCAATGTATTTTTCATCTCTCTTGAAATTAGAGAATCGTCCTCTGCTTTTGCAAATTTTTCTTTGACAATGGCAAGTTGGCTGCTTGCCTCATCAATCTCACTTTCGGTAATTCCGTCCATAAAAATATCTCTTCCGGGGTAATCCTCATAGAGCAATCCGACATTAAACAAAGTCACATTAACTCTTTTGATTTTAAAAACCTCGTGCAAATGCCCAAGTTCGAGAATAAGTTCGCCCCAAGGTGAATTTTTATCATTGAAAAAAACCTCATTAACTTTGGCAATGACCTTTTCTTCGGTAACATTCTCTGCTCCCTCATAAAAGGCAATCGACGCCGCACAAATTCCAGCATAGGATAAATAACTATATTGTATATGCCCTCTATCACCCCAATCGGTCAATAAAATCCCCTCTGCTCCGTTTTTTTCTGCATTAATTTGTGCAGAAATAATATTTCCAAGCATATTTTTGGTACGCCCGGCGATACTATTCCATGAAGAAGTTCCGGGGCAAACAACGAATTTGATTCCGCTGTCGGCAATTTTTTTCGTTTCTTCTGCGAAGGGGTGATTATCCTCATATCCCCAATTTAAAACCGTTGCATCTTCGGGGAGTTCCTTAATCAATTCAGGATAATTCAAAATAATATCACCCCAAAAATAGATTTTATCAGAGTAATTTTTAGCGAGTTTGTAAATCTTTAAAAGCCCTTCTAAATAAAGTCTTCCGCGTCCGATTTCATCACATTTATCCTTATTCCTGCCCTTGCCGAGTTCAAAAGTTTCATCGCAACCGATATTGAGTTTATTGCTTTCAAAATATTTTGTATAACTTGCAAGCAATGAGTCCACAAACTCCAATCCTGCCTCATCAACTGCAATTACCCCTTGACGGTAAGTCATCGCATCTTCCTGATAATAGGGCGGATCACACTCTGCAAGGTGTTTAAATTCTTCATGCTTCAAAAATCGCTCCAAATGCCCGAAAGTATTGCAGTTCGGCACAAGTTCGATACCCTTTTTTTGAGCATAAGAATCAATTTTTTGAATATCTGACGGTGACAAAGGAGATGAGTTCTGCCAAGCCGCTTCTTTACCCTCAAACATAAAAGCATGCTCAATGTACAATTCCAAGCGGCTGTATCCCAAAATTGCCAATTTGTCAATAAGATAAAAAATTTCCTCCAACTTTGGAACTTTCCCTCTGGTAACATCATACATGTAACCCAAAAACATAACTCTTCTCCCTTGCATTCAACTTCTAAAATAATGGAGCTTAAAAATTTTAAGCTCCATTAATATATTTCAATATTTCAAATAAGTCAAATGAAATTTACTTACTTTCTGCGCCAATATCAGCTTTCTTGAAGAATGCTGCCAATTTACCTGTGCCGCTATCATAGAATTCATTTTCTTTACATTTCAATGCTTCGACATGACCGTCGCCATAGCAGATATTGAAAGTAGTTCCGCCGTGAACAACCGGACGGCTTGCACCATAGAATGCACCATGGTCAAATACCAACGCACGGTTTACACCTTTTGACTGAACATCGGTAATTTTGGGCTGACACCAACCATCGGTATAGAGGCCGTTAGCCTTTGCAGATGCTTCGATATAAGCATTTGCTGAACGGAAAAGGTAACCGATAGTAAGAGTACCTGAACCATTGATATCGCCATTATTTTTAATAAAAGTCAATAACCCGTTAGCATTAGCACCGCCGCCGTCTCTGGTCTCACCAATAGCACTGGGGCAATAGAAAACTTTGCCGCTCTGGATATAAGCTTCTTTGTAAAGAAGTCCGGGACCTGCCCAATCACTTCCATAGCGAGCAATTTCACGAGCCAAATAGTTCCACGGTGCGGGAGTCGGAACATTCGGCAAGAAATCGTTGTAATCGCCAGCATACATTGCATTAGCGGTACCGATTTGTTTCAAATTGCTTACGCAGTTTGACTGTCTTGCTTTTTCACGTGCTTTATTCAAAGCGGGGAGCAACATTCCTGCCAAAATTGCAATAATTGCAATTACGACGAGAAGTTCGATCAAAGTGAACTGGAATTTTTTCATTTTTTCTTCCTTTTCGTTGTTTTATCTATCGCCGCATGCGATAGATTTTGTTATTATTTTATCAATACATGACACCATGTCAATGTATTTGTTATTCGCCGAGTTTTTTAAGTACTTCGGGAGAGAGCACAACGCATTGAGAGTGCGCATCCCAAGTTAAAATTTCGCTTCCGACAGCATAAGAAATAATTGCCACACTGCCGTCTGCAAGTTGTACCGCAGAGGGATAACCACAATCGGTATTAGCACTATCCCAAGTTACAAATGCAGTATTTTCTTTCTTCCAAGTTTTGCCGTTATCGTTGCTGATTGCAACTTTGACCCCATAAGGACGAAGACGACTGCCATAAGCCATAAAAAGTCTGCCGTCTGCAAGTTTGATAATTGATGCAGGGTGTAAACCTTTTTCGGTAACTCTTTCGGGTGCACTCCAAGTTTTGCCGTTATCAAGTGATCGCATTGCGAAAAGGCCATCCGCTCTTGCCATTGCCAAAATTTCATTTTCAGCAACTTCGACGAAAGCAATTTCGCTGCAGCCCTGCTTCATAATAACTTGCGGAGCAGTCCAAGTTTTGCCACCGTCAGTTGAACGGATAAATCCGCCGCCTGACCAGTACCACGGGACTAAAATATCGCCATTGGCGAGTGTAATTCCCTGACCGTAAACATTGTAATTTATATGGCCTTCAAACTCAATAGACTTCTTTTCGCTCCAAGTTTTCCCGCCGTCGGTTGATTCGACTTGGAAAAGTTTATAGAAACCTGATTTGGGCGACCATTGACCTTGTTCATCATACATGCTTGCTTCGGCATAAAGCACGACAATTTTGCCGTCCTTTGTTACATAAGCAGCAGGGTTGCGGTCATCATAAGGACTATCGACAATTACAGTCGGTTTGCTCCAAGTTTTCCCGCCATCTTCACTGGTTATCCAGTCCAAACGGCCCTTAATACCGATGTGACCTGCGCCTGCACGGATAACTGCACCGAGCTTCTGTCCGCCCAAGTGAACCATAACCGGAAAATATCCGCAGTTTTTACTTGAAATCACTCTGGGGACATTAAGTCTTTGGGTTGCCTTATCTTCATCGGCTTTGGTCATAACGAATTTGGAATCATCTGCCAAGCGTCCGGTAACTTCGAAGTCGTCAAAAGAGATCAATCCCTGACCGACACGCAAACCTACACGACCTTCGGTCAAAGCATTATCTTCTTTCTCGATAACAACTTTGCCATTAAGTTTAACTGTAATCAAATTACCGACCGCAGTAACTTCTGCATCATGCCACTGACCATTAACCATTTTGTTTTTAGGAGCTCTCTGAATCACAATCCAGCCGTTATTGGTAGCACATCTCGCTAAAACCACCTGTGAATTGCGGCTGTCAAAGTGAATCCAATAGAAGTTTTTGCAATCCTTTGCTCGGAAAATAACTCCCGCTGCACGGACACCTTTTTCATCTCCGGTAGGATTAAATTTGACCTTGATTTGGCAATCGCTGAAAGATTTGCCGTCCAGGAAAATCAATCCGCCATTAAGAACTTTGTCCAACTGACGCAAGTGACCATTGACAACTTCCCAACGACCGTTATGGCTAACCCAATTCGGCGAAGCATCAGAAAGAAATGGATAATTTTCGAAGTTATCTTTGTAAGAAAAAACTTCACTTGCAGTTACTGCTGCAACAGTGCTTGCTGCACAACAAGCAAATGTCATTAATTTTTTTAACATTTTACCTCCTTTTTTTGTATTTTATACTAATTATTTTTTATCATTCTCTTCCCATTTAAGCATAGAATTACCCCAAACAACGAGGTTGCGCTTCTCGGTTGACTTGACCAGCAATCCTGCAATAGAGCCAATAACAAACACACTAAAAGGTGCTAAAACCGCAAACCAGAGGAAACTCATTCTCTCGCCCGGAGCTTTCATAAGGAAGTGGAAAATTGCAAAGTAAAAAGTTACAATCAATGAACCGATAACACCGATAATCGCAGAAATACTGTTTGCTTTGAAATTCAGCAAGCCCAAAGCGAAAAGACCCATAAGGATACCGCTGAAAATTCCAAGACAGGTATTGGAAATTTCCAGAAGAGGCACATCGAATTTCGAACAAATTACCGCAATACCGCAACCGCAGCCGACTGCCAGAAGTCCCCAGATCAAAGTAAGAACTTTTGAAGCAATCAAATAATGTGTTTCATTTTCATTTACAACAACAGTCCGCTGGTAAATATCTTTCAAACTTACTGTCGCTAAACTATTTAAAACTGAAACCACAGTTGACATAATTGCCGCAAGCAATCCTGCCACAATCAAACCTCTCAACCCGACGGGGAGAATGTGGGTTACAAAATAGGTATAAACCTTGTCGCCTTTTTCAAGTTCTGCAATCGGAGTACCCTGTCCCAAAATTTTCACATAAGCCAATAATGCCAAACCGGCAATGTAGAACAAAAATACCACCGGCCAACCTCCGATTGCCGAACCGAGCATTGACTTGGATAAACTCTTATAATCTTTACATGACAAGCAGAGCTGCAAATTCACTTGGTCGGTTGCAGGAGCAATACAAGCAGGAATTGCTGCAATCAGCCACGCCCAGATAGTAATTCGTTTAGAGAAGTCAAAATCCCAGAAACCACTGTCCGCTCCGACATTGAAGCCGTGTTTAGTTTCAATTGTAGTATTCCAAATATCTGCGACACCATTCGGCAGTTTCAACCAGATAAAGACGATAATTGCCAAAACTCCGCCGACAAGCACCACAAATTGAGCCACATCAGTCCAGATAACCCCTTTTAGTCCGCCGAATGCAGCATAAACAAGTCCGACAATTCCGACTAAACAAATCGAAAACGCCATACTCCAACCCAATGCAGGTTCAAGCATAAGCGCAGTCGCATAGAGTGCCACACCCAAATAAACACAACGAGTAAGCAAAAACACCACACTTCCCAGAACTCGGATACCGAGCGAGAAGCGGTTTTCCAAATATTCATAAGCAGTCCAAAGTTTAAGTTTATAGAAAAGTTTCAGAAAAACCAGCAAGGCAATCGGAATAGGCAAAGCATTGAAGAACATCGCAATAAACATGGTTGTTCCATAATTGTACGCTTCTCCGGGGATAGCAACATAACTGATTGATGAGAAAAATGCGGCAAAAAGGCTGATTGCAATCGGCCACCATTTCATACTTCGACCGGCAAGTAAAAACTCTTCGGTATTTTTTTGGCGAAGTCCATTCCAAACCCCCAAAGCAACAATACCAGCCAAATAGACAATAATTACCAAATTATCAATCCAAGTCAAACCGGATTCCATCACATTTTCCTTTCTCTTCGTAGTATAATTTCCATTGAATTGACATCCGTCACTTCAAACTTCCAAAAAACATAATTTAATCCATCAAATTTCTCTTCTTTCAAGTGAAAATTTTTCATTTTTCTCAATTTTCACCATCATTGACCTAACAGATGTCAGCTCAATAAATCAGAAATTCAATAATTTTTGGGATAAAACAACAATTATGTATTACATAACTATATTATACCACATATTTTAAAAAAAGCAATAGGCAAAACGATTTTTTTTTGCATTTTTTTATTAAACCTATAAAATTAGGCTAAAAAAACGCCTGAAAAAATCAATTTTTGAAAACTCTCTTATTGCTTTTATTGTAATACAAATCAATGCTTTTTCTGGAAAAGCAACACATGCCCGCTGAACTCTGAAGCATTATGCAAAATCACTTTATTGCCGTCAATTTCGACTTCTCCGGTATCGGCAACAGCAAATTTATCTGCCAAAGCCCAATTTCCGGCAGGAAGTTCGTACACAATTTCGTTATCAACCCGGTTGAATGCGTGAAATGCCACCATAACTTCTTCACCGTCACGACGCACTCGTTCCAAAATTTGACAACCGGTCGGGAATGCACGGCTTTTGCCAAAAATTCCTTTAATATCGGAAATACCGTCTTTGAGAGTCGGAACTAATTTTAAATAGAAATTCAATGCCTTTTTGACTATATCCATTTGAGTTTCATTGAGTTTAACAATATCTCCGGACAGACACAATCTTCCCAGCATACCGCCGCTTAAAACATATCCCAGACGCTTATCATCCACATCCGCCCGCAAAACCGCCCAAATCTGATTCTGACGGCAGGGCAAAAGTCGGTGCATAGATGCCGCAACAATAGGAATAGTTACAAGTTCATGAGCATCAGAGAATGAACTTAATGCACTTAATGAACACATCAACGGCTCAATTCTCTGTCCCCCCGAAGCACAATTTTCTATGACTAAATCGGGATTGACTTTTTTTAGTTTACGGAAAAAATTCTGTGAAGCAATCGCCTGCTGACGAACTCCTTCACCGAAAGATTCTGCATTATCGCAATAACGGCCGACATTTTCATTATGGTCAATTTTCAAGTAACCGAAATTATTTTTCTTGATAAATTGAATAATTCTTTTATTGATAATTTTAGCAGTTTTGGGATTATTCAAGTCCCAGAACTTGCGAGTGCCGACAATAATTGACTGACCGTCCTTTTTCAAGCAGCCGTCATCATCACGAGTCCAAGATTTTGACTTGCTTCCGACGGCTTCGGCTTCAAACCAAATTCCGGGGATAAGTCCTTTTTCACGCAATTTCTTTGCGACATAGCCGATTCCATTCGGGAAAAGCCGTTTATTTACCACCCAATCCCCCTGCATTAAGTGCCATTCGGGAGTTTTGTCATCCTGATACCAGCCGGCATCGATTACCAAATATTTGATCGGCAAATCGACCAGCTTATCCGCCAAAGCCAAAAGGTTTTCTTCCGACGGCTTACCCCAACTTGTACACCATTCATTGAAAATTATCGGCAAATCCTCTTCACAGGGCAAATACTCCCGCATGCGATCCATTTCCTGAATCATCATGTCGCACATCTGATTAAAAGTACCTTTGCAGCAAGTTACTATCGCTTCGGGAGATTCAATTTTCGCTTGCGGTTCAAGCACCTTTTTCCAATGACCGAAATCTCTGTCCGCTAAACCGCCGCTTAAACTTAATCCCAATGCCCGATGAAACGAAAATTCCATCTGCCATTGTCCGCTCCAACCTAAATAAGCCCCCCAGCAAATGCCGTTATAAGGGTCTTCTGCCGCCGCAAAAGGGTGAAAACTCGCACTCGCCATAAGTCCGCCCTCGCCGAATCGCTCATTATATATCGGAAAAAGCATGGGATAGCGTTCAATATTCCAGTCAACTGCCTCAACTGTTTCCTGCATTGCCTCACTGCACCAATGCGAACGGAAACGATGCAATTTCAAGTGACTGAACTCCTCATTGCTCAAACTTTCACCAATTCCGCCCAAAGCAAAACTCTCTAAAAGTTCAAGTTCAATCACCTTATCACTTCCATTAATAAATTCTGTATGCACCCGAAAAATCGGAGTATTATCACGCCAAGTAAGATAATGAATCAATCTGCAATTTTCCGAATTTCGAAGTTCAGTAACAATTTTATTTGCCAAAACTCTCTGTTTGAAGAATTTAAAGCTATTCATCGTCGCATTGTAACGCATTGTCCGCCCTGAACCGAAACCGCAACCGCAACTATCCTGCGGAAATTTAATACTCGCAAGCGGATTGAGTTCCTTAAAATTTTCACTCTGCCGCTCCATTCCAACCGGATAGAGCGAAAACTCCACCATACCGCTGTCACGGTCAATTCGATAATATACAGAAATATCCCCTACAATTTTCTCTAAAAGCACTTCAATATTCATAATTACAAACATCCTGTTTTTTTAAAAATTTATACTCGTTATTATTTAATAAAATACTCCTATTTCCAAAAAATACAATAGTAAATTTAGTTTTTTTCAAAAATTATCAAATTTATAAATTTTCTTATTTTTCGATTTTTATACACTTTTTTTTAAATTTTTATACAATTAGATTCTTGACTTTTGTTTATATGCCTGCTATAATATAAATAAGGACAGAAAAACAATGTTTTTTTAACAAATAAAGAAAGGAAAGTTATGAAAAAATTATTGTTATCATTCGTAAGTATGCTATGTGTATTATCTGCCATGGCGCAAAACATCTCATTCGCCCCGAATTTCAACAACAAAGCTTCGTGGACAAGTGTTGATGCCAAACTCACTGAACAGAATAGACTCCCCATCGTAAATGACAGCACATCTCAAAACAAACCGATGTTGCTCGTCCGTCGTGGAGGAAACCGCCCCGCAGTCCTTTTTACCAAGGAACTGGGCAAAAATCAAGATTTCAGTTATTCTTTGGAATTAATCCGTCTTGATGATAACAGTTCAATCTGCTTCGGTTTTGAAAATGCAGACAACGCAGGTGTCGGCAGAATTTTCGTTGATTCTGTCGGTAAATTGCTCGTCGGCAATGCAGAAAATAAATACGAAAATACCGGAATGATCTTGAAAAAAGGTCAAATCTACAAAATTTCAGTAGAATGTTCCAGAGCAAGCAACAAAACTATTGTAAAAGTTGACGGTCTTGATAACTATGCAACCGACGCAACTTTCCCAGAAAAATTAATCCGTTTTCAAATTGCTCCGCAACCCCCGGAAAAAAATCGCTGCTTGATCGGTAATTTGAAAGTCAATGCTTATGAAATGAAGCAGAACCCCAACAAGGGTCTTAAATTTTTCGCTCCCGATTTTACTAAAAAAGCTACTTGGTCAAATGATTTTGCAAGATTCCTCGAACAGCCTAAATTGAGTTTCGAAAATAGCGACCTCACCCAAAACAAAAAAATGTTGATTAATCGCCGTGGCGGAATCAGACCGGCAATTAAATTTAACGAAAGTTTGAAAGCGAATGAAGATTTCAGCTACTCTTTCGATATTATCCGTGAGTCAGAAACATCTACAACCTGCTGCTCTATTGTCAATGACAAAAATGAGAATACCGGTTTGATTTACATCAATAACGCAGGTGACTTGTTGTTCTTCACTAAATATGGTAAATACGAAGGCACCGGCATGAACTTAAAAGTCGGTAAACTCTATCATGTTTCAGTTCGCTGCTCCCGTGAAACAGAAACCTGCGAAATCGAAGTTGTCGGCTTGGGCAAAGTTTCGCTCAAAGCCAAATTTTACGACAACTTGAATCGTCTCCAATTTGCTCCGCAGGCTCCGGACGGCAACCGTTCTTTCTTGGATAACATCGAAGTCCACGTTTACCCCTCTCGAGTAAAAACTCGTGAAAACGGACTCAAAGGCGCAACCCCGGTTTTAGTCGACGGCAAAGTGCCCGATCTCAATAAACTTACTGACGGCAATATCAATTACCCTGTTCTTCTCCCTGAAAAATGCGTAATTGAATTTGACCTCCCCAGCCGTATCAATGCTACCGGAATCCAGATTTTCGGCGGCGAACCAAAATTCCGCAACAACCCGAGCGGCGGTTTGGCTCCGGCAAGTTACAGAGTTGAGGGTTTGCACAATGGTGCATGGGCGATTTTGACCGAAGTCAACTATGAGCCTAACAAATGCGACTCCGGTCTTTTCCAACCTGACGAAGTATTTGCACGCCAAGACTTCCCGACTGTGGTAATTGACAGACTCCGCATTACTTTCACCAAATCTCACGACACCGGCAACCGCATGAGCGGAACTGTTTCAGAAGAGAACCGCGGTTTGTACATCCGTGAAATCGAACTTTTCTCCGACAAAAAAATTGATGCCGCTTTTGATATGAGAGAGTTGATTACTTGCGACTGGCGCTTGCCAATTTACCGCAATAGCGACAAGGCAAACTTCCACATCTATGTAACCAAACACCCCTTGGCACCCCAGAAAGCAAAATTGATTATCCGCAATTTGGACAATTCAATTTTCAGCGAAACCGATGTGACTTTAACTCCCGGACAAAACATCGTTCCGGTAAATATCGCCGAACTTACCAACGGCAGATACATGACTGAATTTACTGTCGGCGACCAATCAATTCGCAATCTCTTGCGTGTCGAAAAAGTTCCTGCTGTTTCAGCCCCCGCTGAACCGATTATGATGAAGGGCAAAAAAATGTTCTTCACCCCCGACAACTATTCTCTCTCTGAATACTCCGACTTGGAAGTTGTCATTGCTGATGTCGAAAACAAAAAATATGCGGAAACTCCGTCACCCGATAAACTTCTGCTTTTTGGAAATCACCTCTACAAAAGCACCGACGGCCGTTATATTTTTAAAGTTACCGACCGCAGTTTCAAAGGCGGCATGTTCGGTGGAGATACCTATCGTGTTTTAGCTTCAAACTCTCTGGAAGGGCCTTTTACCGCAATTGACAAAGCACCGCAAGCTTTGCCGACTGCACAAGTTTTTGAACTCCCTGCCAATGCTTTCCCGAAAGCTCCTAACGGCACTAAGTTTGAACTCTATGACCCGGCAAAACATGGCGAAATGCCGCTTAAAAATATCAACTATGTTTATAACTACTTCCCGACCGATTACGGTTGTTTCAAAGCCACCCGCCGTTCAATTTATGTTACCGGCAAAACCATTGACGGCACTTGGGTTATGATGAGAAGCGAACCGCTTTTCATCGACAAGTCTCTGTATGGCGACTCCGACTTCGACACCGGATTCAATAGCAACGACAACTTCGGCGGCATGTGGCTTTCTCCCGACGGCAAAGAACTTTTCTGGGCCCAGGGTCAAACCATGAAGCGTTACAAACCTTTCGTTACCGAGTATGATAACTTCGGCACAGGTATCCGTATAATCGGTGTCTATTCAACTCGGGACGGTATTAATTGGCAATATCGCAATGCCATTACTGTTCCGGATGAAAGCGACTCTCTCTGCGCACAGCATTACGGTATGGTCAGACGACATGTCAAAAACAGCGACTTGTATTTGGTCTATCTCTATAACTATGACAGTTTAAGACAACAAATTTACATCGAACTTAATTACAGTCGTGACGGAATCAATTACCATAGATTCCCGGGCAATAAGCCGTTTGTTTTCACCGACAACCCGAATGACTGGTACTTCGGACATGCCTTTGTCGGCGGCCAAATCGTTCACGAAAACGGCAAATATTATGAAGTAAATTGCTACGCATCACCCTTGCCGCACTTCGCCGGTGAATCATTCATGAACCGCAACTCATTGGCAGAAGTTACTGCCGAGGACTACCGCAAACGCTTCGAAAAACGCGGTCTTGCAGAGAGATGGCCCTACTTCGAACAAGTCGGCGGTTATGAGGGTTTGGCAGAATTAACCCGCAACGGCTACTACGCCGCAGGTGCAATTATCTACCGTGAAGACGGTTGGTTCAGTTTGAATGCAAACGATAAAGCCGGTAAATTTACCAGCCGTTCATTTACCGGGGTAACAAATATTTTTGCCAATGTCGAAGTTGCTTCAAACGGGTTCTTCAATTTGGAACTTATCGATAAGGCAAGCGGCGAAGTTGTTGCAGCCGTACAAGTTCACACCGATAATGTCAAAGAAAAACTCTTTGATGTCGAACTTGACCCCACAAAAGAATATTTCTTACGAGGAAACATGCAAAACACTAAACTTTATACACTCATTTTTGAATAAACATGAATTTATTAAGTTACTTCAAAAAAGGTTTAAAGTTACAAAAAATCACTCCGGAACTCCCCCCGACAGGTTCAGTTTTTCTGATCCACGGCTGGGGAGTTCGTGGCGATTCCATGCGAAAAATCGCCAAATTTCTGCAAAAAAACAACTATGAAATTTATAACTACGATTATCCAAGCTCCAAATTCAATATCGAAAAACATGCGGAATTATTTTTAGCAAACTATCGGGAGGCAATCAAAAATATCAATCTTCCGATATACTTCGTTACCCACAGCATGGGCGGACTTATTTTGCGTTGTGCTATGAACAAAATGACCGAAAACGAATGCAGGCAGATTAAATTTATCGTCATGTTGGGAACACCTAATAAGGGGTCATTTTGGGGCAGATTCGGCGATAATAAGTTAGTGAGATTTTTCAATGCTTCATTGGGTGACATGTCAGATTTGCCACACTCATTTGTAAATAATATACCGCTTCCAGCCTGCTTTCCGCAAGTAGGAATTATCGGCGGCAGCCGTGACTTCAAAGTCGCTGCGAAAAATCTAGTGCTTCCATCTTCGGTAAATCAAAAAATTATCATGGTAAAAAGTTCTCATCCGGGCTTGCGAATTTCCCCTAAAGCGTTGGAGTTAACTCTGCAATTTTTGCAAAACAATAATCAATAAAGTTATCCTCTCCCCTACTCTGAAATACCTGTTTTTAACGAAAATCAATAAAAAACACTAATAATTGACTTTTTTATTTGCAGAATTACTAATATTGCATTATATTATAGGAAATTAATATTAAACATTTTTTTGAAAGGATTTTTTATGCGTATTTTAAGCGGAATTCAACCGTCAGGTATTCCCCATATCGGAAACTATTTCGGCATGATGAAAACTGCTGTGGAGTTGCAGGATAAGGGCGAAGCGTTTTTGTTTATTGCAGACTATCACTCACTTACTACCGGACCCGATCCGCAGAAATTGAGAGATCAGGTTTTCGGACTTGCTTTGGACTTCCTTGCGTGCGGAATTAAACCGGAAAGAACCGTATTTTTCCGTCAATCAGATGTGCCGCAAGTGACTGAACTTATGTGGATTCTTAATAACATTACCACTGTCGGCTTTCTGGAAAGAGCCCACAGTTACAAAGATAAAATCGCCAAAGGTTTTATCCCGAATAATGGTCTTTTTTCCTATCCGGTTTTGATGGCGGCAGATATTTTGCTGTACCAGAGCGAACTCGTTCCCGTCGGCAAAGACCAGAAACAACATTTGGAGATCACCCGTGACTTGGCAATCCGCTTCAATAATCTCTACGGCGATGTTTTCACCATTCCGGAAGAAATTATCCCCGAAGCCGTCGCCGTCGTTCCCGGTCTTGACGGTCAGAAGATGTCAAAAAGTTACAACAATACCATTCCGATTTTCGGCAATCCCAAGTCAATTCGCAAAACCGTAATGAGTATTGTGAGCGACAGTACCCCCATGGAAGATCCGAAAGATCCCTCTAAATGCAATATTTTCGCGCTCTACAAACTTTTTGCTACTCCCGAAGAACTTGCACAAATGGAAGCAAACTATCGTGGCGGAAACTACGGTTACGGACATGCGAAACAAGCACTTTTTGAGAAAATGCAGGAACATTTCGCTCCCATGCAGGCTCACCGTGATGAATTGGCACAAAATCCCGATTATGTCTGGGATATTTTGCGTGACGGTGCCGCCAGAGCCAGAGTCGAAGCAGAAAAAACTATGGAAAAAGTCAGAGTTGCTGTCGGCTTGAGATAATTTCAAAAAATTTTACTCCCGAATTTCAAAAATTCGGGATTTTTTTTATAAAAAAAACATTTTTTCTTTGAATATTATTTGCAAAATAAAAAAAAAGTTGTATTTTATGTCAAATAGTTATAGCATACGAATAGGAAGCAACATTTTATGATTACAATGAAAGAAATCGGTAAACTTGCAGGTGTCAGTCAACCGACTGTCTCCGTAGTGCTAAACGGCAAGGGCGACGAAAAAGGTATCGCTAAAAAAACCCAGGAAACAATCTTAAAACTTGCAGAAGAATATGGTTTCAGAACCAATGCAATTGCACGTTCCATGAAAACCGGCAAAACCGGAATCATCGGTATTATTTTAGGCGAAAGTGCATTGCGGCAGATGTTTGCTTTCTATGATAACGGTATAGATGACATGCATGTTTACTCTGCTTTGCTTCTCGCAGGGTGCAGAGTTATGCTTGAAGTGGTTTCAGAAGAAGACTTCCAAACTCTGAAAATGCCTGAAATTCTTACAGACGGATTGATTGACGGCGTAATTGTCTTCTCGGCAGCAGATGATGAAACGGTTTTCACCGAATATCTCAAAAAAATGCATAAATATGTACCGCAGGTGCTTTTGATAAACGATATTTCCAATCTGGACATTTCCAACGTCGCAGTTGATGAAGAGCAAGTCGGAATCATGGCGGCAGATTGTTTATGGGAACACGGTTATCGTTCATTCGGCATGATAAGCTGCGGAGTAAAGCGTTTTGCTTTGGAGAGCCGCCTCAATGCCTTCGAAAAACGCATCAATGAATTATCGCAAAACAGCGTAAAAATTGAACGCGCCTATGCAGGAAACCGCTGGTCGCTTGATTGCGGTCAGGAGGCTGTATCACTGCTTATCGATAAATTAGACGGCAAACTTCCGGAAGCAATTTTCTGTTCAAATGACTTTTTTGCTTACGGAGCAGAACTGGAATTAAAAAAACGTGGTTTTTCAATCCCCGATGATGTGGCAATTGTAGGCGTAGGAGACTCTCTTTTGGCAGAGAAAGCACCGACTGCTATTACGACTTTGGGCGTATCTTTGGAGGACAAAACCGCCGCTGTACTGGAAATCTACAAGCGTTGGCAGCAGGGCGAAACTGAATGTATCAAAAAATTTATCAAACCGATATTACACAAACGAGAATCAATTTTTAATAAAAATATCAAATAACAAGGAGTTGAAAAATGGACAATAATTTCGGAAAACAAAATTTTCAAATCGGTTGTAATTATTGGGCAAGTCATGCAGGCACTAACATGTGGCATGATTGGCGACCGGATGTAGTTGAAGATGACTTCAAAAAATTATCATCTCTTAAACTTGAAATTGTCCGAATCTTCCCGATGTGGCCGGATTTCCAACCTTTGGACTTGCTGTGCAGAGGAAGCAATGTTCCCTACGAATTGCGCTGGAAAGGCGAAGAGCCGATTCCTTTCGATGAAGACGGCAACCAGAGCGGTGTTGACCCTGAAATGCTGGAACGCTTCAAATTCGTCTGCGACTGTGCAGAAAAATACAATCTCAAACTCGGCGTCGGCTTGGTAACAGGTTGGATGTCCGGTAGAATGTACGCTCCGAGAGCATTCAGCCATAGCAATTTATTGCGTGACCCGATGGTAATTCGCTGGCAATTGAGATTGGTAAAAAGAATCGTAACTAAATTCCGTGACCACAAGGCTATTGCTTTCTGGGGAATCGGCAATGAATGTAACTGTCTGGATAGAGCAAACCGTCACGAAGGTGCTTTGTGGGCTGAAACTATTACTAATGCAATCCGTTCATGCGATCCGAGCCATCCGGTAGTAGCAGGTATGCACGGATTGGTTCCGCAGGCTGTTTCATCTCCGAACTTGACTCCCAGTCCCGCAAATTGGAGTATTCAGGATATGGGAGAAATCTTTGATTGTCTGACAGTACATCCCTACCCCAGTTTCACTCCGTATATGGCAATTGACCGCTTGACAGGGATCAAAAATGCTTTCCACGCTTCAGTAGAGGCTCATTTGTACGGCGACATTGCCAAAAGACCTTGCGTTGCCGAAGAATTGGGGACTCTCGCTCCGAACTGGGGCAATGAAAAAGTTGCGGCAAATTATTTAAGAAATACCCTTTTGAATTTGTGGGCTCACGATTGCGAAGGACTTTACTGGTGGTGCGGATTTGACCAGCTCAATTTGGAACATCCGCCGTATCAGTGGTGTGGAGTTGAGCGTGAACTCGGACTTTTCAGAAACGACGGTAACTGCAAAGAAGTCGGTAAAGTTTTACGCAACTTTGCCGATATGCGTGAAAATTTGCCCTTCAAAAACTTGCCGAAATTCCGCAAAGATGCGGTATGTATTCTCAATGAAGAACATGATGCGTGGAAAATCGGTTTGGGGACATGGACTCTGGCAAAGCAGGCAGGATTCGACATTGAGTTCCAGTATGAAGATGAACCGATTCGTGACAGCAAGTATTATATCGTCCCCGCTTTGTGCGGACTTAATAATATGCCAAAAGACCGCTATGCCGAATTATTCAAAAAAGTCGAAAACGGTGCGACACTTTATTTCTCATTTGACGGTGCTTCAATTGCCCAGTTTGAAAAACTTTTCGGCATGACTGTTGAAACACAAGAGGGATTTGCCGGATCTGCCGATGTGCAGTTAAGTTGCGGTAAGCTGCCGATCAGTTTCAATTGGCGATTGACCATGACAAGCTGCGGTGCGGAAGTGCTCGTGCATGACAGCGACCATCGCCCCGTACTCTCTAAATACGCTTACGGAAAAGGTACTGTCTTCTTCATGGGCTACCCGGTCGAAAAACATATCACCACGACCAATGGCGCAGCTGACTTGCCGTATTACGAAATCTATCGCATGTGGGGTGCTGATATCCTCGACAACCGTGAAGTCACAACCGATGTCCACAACATGACTTTGACCATTCACAAAATTGATGAATCAAGCGCATATGTCGTCGCGGTCAATAATAATGACAACGACTCTCCGCTTAATGCTCAAACCAACGGCTCTTGGGAAATTACCGAAGTTATCTACGGAAACATCAATTCAGTCAAAGCCCACGATTGTGCGATTTTTAAAATCAACGCATAAGATGTTTTTTAG
>JAZRSP010000213.1:0-21974 GCA_045651565.1 Victivallaceae bacterium
TTTGCCATCTTTAATTCTATTTGCGTAACGTCCGATTATTGCACCGAAAGACCAGCGATTCACTTCATAGGTTTCTTTCTGCTGATAAGCCAAAGTTACCTGCTGCATTTTGCCATCTTTATTCGGCACATTCAGCGAATAAATCGCCGCACCCCAATCGATGATTTCGGCAGAAATTCTGCCATTTGAAATTGTATAAACTGAAATTTGTTCACCCTGTGATGTCATAAAAAAATCACGCTTATTCATTTTTCATTACCTCATTATAAGTTTTAAAATGTTTTTTGACACAACGGTCAAGCATTTCGATTCCATGTTTTTCAATAATTCTTGCCGCACACTCTTTTACCTGAATATTAGCACCTTTCGGCAACGCTTCGCCGCTCAAATCAGAGAGTTCCTGCATAATTCTCAAAAATTGATCGCGAGCAAGAATTGAAGCCGCTGCCACAGCCACATCACTCTCGGCACGAACCATTTGCTCTAATTTAATCTGCCGTCCTTTTTCCATGAGGGCATTTTTTATAAGATAATCACTGCCGAATTTGTCGGATAAAGCACGGGGACAACCCGAAACTTTTTCCAGAATATTCTCGATAACTCTAGCATGCCCCCAAGCAAGCAGGCGATTAAGGTTATTAATTTTGGCATACACCGAATTGTAAGTTTCCGGCTTCAAAGAAACAACTGCAAACTTGCCTTGCACTATATTTCTGATTTGAGGGGCTAACTTGACAATTGTTTTGTCAGTAATCTTTTTTGAATCCTTAACCCCAAGTTTCGCCAATTCCAAACCGCTTGCTTCGTCAATATAGACCCCCGCAATCACTAAACCGCCAAAAAAATCACCCTTGCCGCTCTCATCAACTCCAATATGCGGAGTTAAATCCAAATCATCTGCGCCCCCCTCGTTTTTCAATTCATCGGGAAGGTTAAAATTAAACTCATGCAAAATTTCCGGTTCAAGTACAAATTCGACAAATTCTGCCGTATCGCTGCCCTGCACGGTCAATTTACCGCTATTGTACGCAACAATATTAAGTTTATCTTTTGATGCTTTAAAATGGGCATATTGTTGATCTTTAAATTCAAAACCCCGATCCATTAAATAATTTTTTAAGTCTGCAAGCTGCTGATTATTAATCGTGCAGACATAGGAAGTAACCTTTTTCTCCGCCATGCTACACCTCAATTCTATTCCGCAAAGCCAAGTTAATTGTCGCTCCGTCGGCGTAAGTCAAATTCGCCCCCGCTGGAATTCCCTGCGACAATTGGGTAACTCGTAGATTCGGAAAATCTTTCAAAGCATCGGCAATATAAATTGCACTCGCTCGAGCCTCAACATCCGCCCCCAAGGCGATAATTACTTCCTCAACATCATATTTTTTCACCCGTTCAAGCAACTCTTCCATGCGAAGGTTCTCTCCGAACTCGTCGTCCAAAGGAGAAATTTTACCGCCTAAAATATGGTAAAGTCCATGATAAACATCACTATTTTCAATAGTACAAAGTTGCGAAAAGTCTTCAACTACACAGATTTGCGAATGGTTGCGATTTAAAGAAGAACAGATACTGCACTTCTCATCGGCATTGGACAAAGCTCCGCACTCCGGGCAAAAACCAATCTCATCATGCAAATTTTGCAACAACTCTCCGAATTCAGCAACTTTTTCTGCATCCCATTTAAGAATATTAAGGGCATAACGCTCCGCCCCCCGCTTACCGACACCGGGCAGGCGTTTCAGAATTTTTATTAAATTTTCGACCGAATCGGGATAATTTATCATCTTTTATTTTTCGCGAGTTAGAATAATCCCGGCAAATCCACACCGCCGGTAAGTTCTTTCATTTTGTCCGCAGCGGCATTGCGAGCAGCATTCAAAGCATTGTTGGTTGCTTCCTTAATTACTTGGGTAAGCATTTTTGCATCACCATTCAAATTCTCGTTCAGCAACTTCATATCAACAACCAAAAATTCACCTGAAACTGTAACTTCTACCAAATTATTTGCGTCTGTCGCACTATAACGGGAAGCTGCTAATTCTTCACGCATTTTTGCCATATTTTTTTTAATCTCTTTTGCTTGCTGCATCAATTTTCCCAAATTACCCAAATTTCCTAACATAATAATATCCTTCTTATTTGTTTATTAAATTTACCCAGATGAAATATAACTCAATTTGAGAAAAATTCAAATTAAAAATAAATTACTTCGATATTTTTTTTCAAACCCTATTTGATTTATCACAAATTTATACTATCTTAATATATAATGAAGAAGGAGGAAATAAAATGAAAAAGAGAAAAAACAGTTTCAAACACCGAGAAAATAGAAAAAATCAGACCATCAAAACTGCGCCGACTTTAATCGGTACAATTTCAGTAAGCAATCAGGGATTCGGATTTTTGGAGATTGCAGAAAATAGTGAGTTTTTTGCAGAATTTGCGGAGCAGGATATTTTTGTCCCTGCTCAATACATCAATAATGCCATGACCGGAGATTTGGTAAAAGTCCAACTGCTCCCGCCTCGCCCCGGCACCGATGATGCCAAAAAAGGACCGGCAGGTAAAATTATTAATATCATCAAACGAAAACACGACACGATTATCGCCGAATTGCTCCCCGGCAACAAAGTTCGGCCACTTAATAAAAAACTTAATGCCGAAATCACCCTCGCAAAAGGCAAAAATGGCGCAAAAAACGGCGATTGGGCAGAGATAAAATTACAAGACAATTTCAATACCAATGAACTTATCGGCAAAGTCGTCCGAACCTTGGGCACAGTCGGCACTATTCAAGGAGATTTAGATGCGGTTTGTGCCGAATTTGAGTTGCTTCCACCCTATACCGAGGAGGAAAATCAAGCTGCAAGCGCAATTACCCCACGAGAAATTGAGCGTAAAAACTTTTGCGATATTTTTACCGTCACAATCGACCCGGTTGATGCGAAAGACTTCGACGATGCTTTGTCGCTTCAAGTTTCCGAAGATGGCAAAACTGCCGAAATCGGTATTCATATTTCCGACGTGGCGGCATTTATCACGCCCAAAAGCGAATTTGACCGTCAAGCCTACTTGCGCGGCTTTACTGCTTATTTACCTGGCAGAACTCTCCCCATGCTTCCGAAAGACTTGACCAAAGCAATCAGTTTGCAGGAAAATCAAGAGAGCCGTACCCACTCAATTATTGTAAAAATTGATATGACAAGCGGAGAATTTTTGGGACATTACCGTTGTCACGGCTTAATCAAAGTCGATAAAAGACTTGACTATGATACGGTACAGAAATTCATCAACAATCCCAATGACCGCCCACACGACTGGTCGGAACAACTTACCAAAAATATTGCCGATATGGTCAAAATCACCTCCATGATGAGAAAAAACCGCCAAAAAGCAGAAGAATTTCTCGACTTGGCGATCCCCGAAGTCAGAGTCCTTTGCGACGAAAACTCCAATACCATTCAAGGCATTGTAAAAAAAGAACAGAAAACTGCCGACTTCATCATCGAAGAGTGCATGCTTGCGGCAAATTCTTTAATCGGAGTTGAACTTATTGAGAATGGAATTGCCGGACTTTTCCGAATTCACCCGATGGCAGATGAGGAAAAACTTGCCGAGTTTGCTTTGACAATTCACGAAACTTTCGGCTTCTATCCGGGAGATTTAAGCACCAGAAGCAACTGCAACAAATTTATTAAAAATCTTCCCGATGATGAACTTAAACCGATTATTCTCAACTTGTTTCTGCGTTCACTACCCAGAGCATCATACAGTGAACAAGTTGATTTGCACTTCGGTTTAGGCAAGTTAAAGTATGTTCACTTCACCAGTCCGATTCGGCGTTATACCGATTTGGTCGTACACCAGCAACTCTGGAATTACGACACCAACCAGAGGCTGAAACCCAAAAGCAGCTTCGCCAAGTTGGCTACCTATCTCTCCGCCAAAGAAGAGAATAACGACAATGCTTATTTTACAGCCAGCGACAGACTTAAACTGCGCTATTTAGAGGAGCAGCTGCAAAATCGAGCAAGCAACTATTACAGCGGTTTGGTTTCCAAAATCAGCAATTCTGCCGTAACTGTCGAAATCGGTGAGGTCGGAATCATCGGGCAAATCAGGTTTGAAGACCTCCCTGGATACTTCGAGAAAATCGATAACGCAACTCTCCAATCCGCTCGAAACGGCAAAACTATCAAAATCGGCAACACACTAAAATTGCGGCTTTATGAAATTGATTTTGCCCGTGGAATTGCTTACTTCAAAATTGCAGGATAATTGCAGAAAATCAACAACTCTTTCGATAGTCAACTACGCACGGTTGCTTCGGAAGAGTTTTTCACTTAAAACCAGAAGTGACATAATTACATAACATATCGGAACTAAATAAAATGACTCCGTAAAACCGATTTTATCCCCGACAACTCCCATTAAATAGGTGAAAATTCCGCACCCCGGCACCCCCGCACAAGAGAGCAGAATAAAGAGCATGGTATTATCAACCCTCATACGATAACTTGCCAAACTTTGAATCGTCGGCCAGAACGGCGCACTTGATACTCCCAAAAAGAGCAGCAGCACAATCAATAAAGCAATATTTTGAATATGAGGGAAAATCATAGCTATCAATGCCCCGATAAGTCCGACGATTATAATTAATTTTTTAAAATTTTTCTCACGGACATGAGTGCCGAAATAGAGTCGTCCAAAAATCATCCCCGCAGCGAAAATTGCAGTTGCTACACCGCCGATGAATGCACTACCTTTTAAAACAGTCTGCACATAAGAGGCACACCAAAAAGTTAAACAATACTCGCCGCCACCGGCAAAAATCATCGCCGCAAAAAATACCCAGAACCTCGGAATTGAAATAATTTTTACTGCTCGCATCCAAGTAACTGAATGGGGAACTGAATTTTTTTGTTCAGGGTAATGCTGTTGATTCGGCTTCTCTTTTAAAACAAGCAGAAGCACCGGCAGTACCGCCAAAACCCCGCAACATCCGACAACAATTCGCCAATTAATGTCAATCATCAGAAAAAATCCGGCAATCAAAGTCGTAAGAAAAATCCCGACCGACCAGAACCCGTGTGAAAAGGTAATGTACCGACCTGGCTCATCGTTTTTATGGAGATTCTGCACAAAAGGTGTCGCAAATCCTTCCAAAATTCCTTCTCCGAACCCAGCACAGGCAACAAAGAAAAACATTATTCCATACATCGGAGATAAGGCACACAAAAGTATCGACAATCCCATAGTCACCAGACCGAGCGTCATAGTTTTTTTGACCCCGATAATTCCTGCGATATATCCGCTTGCGAGCATGGAAATCACCATAATCAGACTTCTTCCTAACTGCAATGCACCGCCTTGTCCCAAGCCTCCGCCATCCAGCGGAAAATCAAAACTCTTGCTGATTGCAACCAACGCCATAGGAATAATAATCGAACATGCAGAATAACTGACAAATGCCAGAAATGCAGCATAATCATAGCGGCCGAATACTAATTTTTTTGCCATAGATATAAAACCTTATCTAGAAAATACAATGGTTCTCAAGCCTGAAAGAATAATTCTATGTTCCAAGTGTTCAGTAACGGCACGAGTCAAAACTCTTCGCTCAATATCTTTACCGATAGCACGCAATTCTTCGGGAGTATTTTCATGGTTAATACGCTCGACATCCTGTTCAATAATCGGACCTTCGTCCAAATCTTTGGTTGCATAATGTGCAGTAGCACCGATCATTTTTACGCCGCGCTCCCAAGCACGCTGATAGGGGTTTCCGCCTTGGAATGCAGGCAAAAAGGCATGGTGGATATTAATAATTTTGTTCGGATAGTTACTGATAAAATTGTCACTTAAAACCTGCATATAGCGCGCCATTACCACCAAATCAATATGATGCTTTTTGAGCAAATCAAGAATTTGTGCTTCCTGTTCCGCCTTGTTTTCGCTATTAACCGGGAAACAGTAATAGGGAATACGGAAACGATCGGCAACGACTTCCAAATCGGGATGATTACTGATAATAAGCGGAATTTCGCAATCAAGTTCACCCTCGCTGTGGTGCATTAATAAGTCGTACAGACAATGCGAAGTTTTAGAAACCATAATTGCCATTTTCTGCACATTAGCGGTATAGTGAATAGTATAATTCAGCTCCAATTTTTTTGCGAGAGCTGCAAACTCTTCCTCAAACATTTTGCAGGTAATCTGCATATCGGAGAGGTCAATTCTTATACGCATAAAATATTGACCGTCAAGCAAATCCGAATAGGTTTGAGATTTGATAACATTAAAATTATTTTTTGAGAAAAAGTTTGAAACTTCTGCCAAAATACCCTTTCTGTCACGGGTACTGATGAGGAAAATCGCCTCGTTTTTTTGATTACTCATTGTTGAAACATCTCCTTAAAAGTGGTTCGTATCGGTTTAGTTGTTTTTATATCAAGAGCCTCTACTCTATCGGCGATACCGAATCTCCGAGAGAATGGCCAAAAGACTAATGCCGCTTTGCCGACAATATTATGTCTGGGAACTACACCCCAAACTCGGCTGTCGGAACTGAATTTAGTATTATCTCCAAGCATGAAATAGGAATCTTCAGGCACGGTAAAAGTATCAAAATCATTTTTCAAGAAAAATCCTGTCGAATAACCAACAATATTTGAATGGCCCTGATATCCGCCTTTGCCGCTATAAATTTTTTCAAAAATCGGCGAAAACTCTTTTATATGCTTAAATTCAGTTGCTCCTTTGGGGCGAATATAGAGGTTATTGCGAACAATTTTCAAAGTATCCCCAGGCAGGCCGACAAGCCGTTTCACATAATAGTATCCCGAAGTGTCGGCAAGTTTAGTACCGTCACTGCTGACAATATTTTCAGTAGTAAAAATCACAATATCCCCACGCTTCAAACCAAACAAATAATGAGAAATTCTATCGACGAAAAGATGATCGCCTGTCGATAAATAACCATCAGCTAAAACTTGATTTTTCTTGTAAATTTCGTACTGATTAATTTCAGTATATTCCATAACCTTGTCAAGTGTTCCGGGGAGAGTATAGTATTTGCTTCCGATTTTGAGATTAGTTTTGCTTGACAAAATTCCGCCATTGGTGTAGCCCTCCCAACGGCCGTTTTCGCTGATGACGGCATAGGCTCTATCTGCACCGAAAATCACACTATCAATTATCGGTAAACTTTTCCCGATAAACTTATTTCCGACCGGTTCTTTTTCGATATAGTGGATACCAAAAAGTGTCGGCTGCATACTGCCGGTAGGAATTTTAAACGGCTGAAAAAACAACGCTCGTATCCCAAAAGCCACCGCAACCCCGACTGCCAGAATATCCAACCAGTCACGCAAGGATTTGAACTTGGGAGTCGGCGCAAGTTCGGCAAAAATTTCCTCCTGCTTCGCCAAAGCACTCCCCAAGTCAATGCGGTTATTAAAAATTTCCTGTGATTCCGCCAAAAAGTTCTTCAAATCACTCTTTTCCGCCTCTGACAAAATATCGTCATTATGGTAGATATAGTGCTTAACTCCTTGGAGAAATTTAGCAAATTTTTTAAGTTCTTTGCGTTGTTTATTAAAGAAAAACATCTAATTATTTTCTCCCGATTTAAGCACTGCCACAAATGCTTCCTGCGGAATATTGACCTTGCCGATAAGTTTCATGCGCTTTTTGCCCTCTTTCTGTTTTTCGAGGAGTTTGCGTTTACGGGTGATGTCACCACCGTAACACTTGGCGAGAACATTTTTACGCAAAGCCCGCACGGTTTCACGAGCGACAATTTTGCCGCCGACTGCGGCTTGGATTGCGACTTGGAACATCTGCGGAGGTATAACATCTTTAAGTTTTTCGCACAACATTCTGCCTCGGCTCTGCGCCATATCGATCTGCACGATTGAGCTGAATGCATCAACCGTTTCGCCATTGACCATGATGTCAAGTTTGACCAACTTATCCTGTCTATATCCTGCCGGTTCATAATCCATACTGCCGTAACCGCGAGTGATTGATTTAAGTTTATCATGGAAGTCAATCAAAATTTCGTGCATCGGGATTTCTGCAGTAATAATCACATGCTGAGCGTCAACCGAATCAGTATGCGTGCAATATCCTCGCTTGTACATAATCAGATTCATAATGTCGCCGATATAAGTTGTCGGAGTCATAATTTTTGCCTGAATAAGCGGTTCTTCGATGTGTTCAATTTCTGACAAATCGGGCAAGTGAACGGGGTTATCGATATTCAAAACTTCACCGCTTTTCATGAAAACATGGTAAATTACGCTAGGATAAGTGGCGATAATATCCATATTGTATTCTCGGCGCAACCGCTCCTGAATAATTTCCATGTGCAGCAATCCCAAAAATCCGCAACGGAACCCGAAGCCCAATGCCGCCGAAGTTTCAGGTTGATAAAAGAATGCGGCATCATTGAGTTGAAGTTTTGCCATACTGAACTTCAATTGCTCATAATCGGCAGTATCAATCGGATAGATTCCGCTGAAAACCATCGGACGGATTTCCTGAAATCCCGGCAAAGCCTTGTCGCAAGGATTTTTAACATCAGTTACAGTATCGCCGATTTTTGTATCGGAGGGACTTTTGATATTGGGGATAATGTATCCCACAGAGCCGGCAGTAAGTTTATCGCTGGATTTCATATTTGGGCTGAAGTATCCAACCTCTTTTATTTCGCTTTCAAGTCCGGTACTTACCAACTTCATTCTGCTTCCTCTGGCGAATTCTCCGCCAAAAACTCTCACATAGGTTACCACCCCACGGTAAGAATCATAAGTTGAGTCAAAAATCAATGCACTTGTCCCATTAATATCAATCGGTTGCGGAGCAGGGATTCTCTCGATAATTGCTTCAAGCAATTCCATAACCCCTTCTCCTGTCTTGCCGCTGACACTCAAAGCCTCTTCATGCGGAATTGCCAAAACCTCTTCCAACTGCTCGTAGCACAAGGGCAAATTGGCAGCAGGCAAGTCAATTTTATTAATGACGGGGATAACTTTCAAATTGTGCTTAAATGCCAGACTGACATTCGCAACAGTTTGAGCCTGAACTCCTTGGGTCGCATCAATAAGCAAAATCGCCCCCTCACACGCCCCCAGAGAACGGCTGACTTCATAGGTAAAGTCCACGTGTCCCGGAGTGTCAATCAAATTAAGTTCATATGTCTGACCGTCCTTGCCGGTGTAACTCATACGAACCGGGTGCGATTTAATCGTAATTCCTCTCTCTCGCTCCAAATCCATATCGTCCAAAAGCTGCTCTTGCAAATCACGCTTCTGCACTGTATCAGTATATTCGAGCAAACGGTCAGCCAAAGTTGACTTACCGTGGTCAATATGAGCAATAATACAAAAATTTCTAATTAATTTAAAATCCATAATTCCTCTAAATATCTCAAAAAATTCCACTTTTATTTTTTATTAAAAAAATACCACTATATAAGATAACACAAAATCATGCAAATATCAAGTATAAATACCCCATAATCAACGAAAAAATGATATTTTTTATAATTGTAACATCACAACTATGCCGCCGACATAAGAAAACCGCTATAAAAGATGAATTTTTGTTTGATTTTACGGATTTTTGTGCTATTTTTATATTAACGAATTTTTTACAGGATTTTTATGATAGAAAACAAGAAAATTTTAATTACCGGCGGAGCAGGTTTTATCGGGTCAAACTTGGTCGAGGCACTTCTCAATAAGGGGTGTTTCGTTCGGGTTTTGGATAATTTCTCCACCGGGAAAAGAGAAAATCTCAATTTTTGCGTGGACAATCCCAATTTCGAACTTATTGAGGGCGACATTCGGGATTATGAACTCTGCTTGGCTTGCTGCAAGGATATTGACTATGTACTGCACCAGGCGGCTTTGGGTTCAGTTCCCCGCTCTATCAAAAATCCGACCGAATCGACCGATGTAAATATCGGCGGTTTCGTAAAAATGCTTACTGCGGCAAAGGAAAACAAGGTCAAACGCTTTGTCTATGCGGCAAGTTCTTCTACTTACGGCGACTCACAGGAGTTACCGAAAATTGAAAATCGTATCGGCAAACCGCTTTCACCCTACGCCATAACCAAATATGTCAATGAACTTTTTGCAGAAAACTTTGCTGAAATTTACGGAATAGAAACTATCGGCTTGCGCTACTTCAATGTTTTCGGGCGTCGCCAATCCCCTGACGGAGCTTATGCGGCAGTCATTCCCAAATTTGCCGATTCTCTCATAAATTTAACTTCGCCGACCATTAATGGCAACGGCAATTATTCCAGAGATTTCACCCATATTGACAATGTTGTTTCCGCCAATATTTTAGCAATTGAAACTGAAAACCCTGCCGCTATAAATCAAGTTTACAATGTTGCTTGCGGCGAATCGATCAGTTTGAATGAACTGTTTTTAGCTTTGCGTGACGAATTAAGCAAATTCGATAGCAAAATTGCTGAAATTGCCCCCATTCACGGGCAAAACAGAGTCGGTGATATTCCTCATTCTCTAGCTGATATTGAAAAAATTTCCACTCTGCTCGGTTACAAGGTTATCAAAAATTTCCGTGAGGGAATTAAAGAAACTGCCGAATACTATTTTAATTATAATGCATAATTCATAATTAAGAATTACGAGTGGTGTCGCACAAATATTACGACTAAATTCGAGCCTGTCGGCTCTTATACCGAAACCAGAACATGATTTTATAAAAATATCAATTGACAATATTCTTGCAGAAGTTCAACTTAATTGTTATTCTCCACGGAGAACTTTGATCGGATTCTGCTGTGCCGCCTTGTATGCCGGATAAGTTCCGAAGACGATTCCGACCATTGAAGAAATAATCAATGATGCAAGGATACTCCAAGTAGAATAAATCGTCGGCATTCCGCTGTAATGTGTGATAATTTTAGCAATACCGATACCTGCCAAAATCCCCATAACTCCGCCAGAAGTAGTCAGGAAAACCGTTTCCAGCAAAAATTGAAGAATAATATCAATTTTCTGCGCACCCAAAGCACGGCGAGTACCAATTTCTTTTCGCCGTTCAAAGACGCTTGCAAGCATGATATTCATAATGCCGATACCGCCGACGACCAAAGAAATCGCCGCAATTGACGACATAACTATTGTAAAAATGTTTTGGGTTTGTTCTCTTTGTTTCAGCAGTTCCAAAGGCACAATCATACCCCAATCAGTAATATCATTATGACTTTTTGCCAAATAGTTGCTGATACGCTTACTGGTATCGTCAATATGCATGAGTTCTTCGACCTTGACAATCATAATGTCGTAGTCAACTTTAACAATTTTCCACGCACGCCCTTCACGCCAGAAAGCATAGTTATTGAAGTTCGCAACCGAAGTCGGCTGTGGAATCAAAATCATATCATTCTGCGCACCGACTTCCGGATATTGACTCCCGTATTCATTGTGAAAAATACCGATAATTTTGAACACGCTGTTTTCTATCCGCAAATTCGTACCGACAATCTCGGTTTCTCCGAGCTGGAAAAGCTTTCTTTTAACATTTGAACCGATAATACAGACATTATTTTTCTTCATAAAGTCAATCTGATTAAAATAACGGCCGTCAATCATTTTGGAATTAGAGTCTTCCAAAAAACTGTAATCAACCCCGATAAGTTTCAAATCTGTACGGTTAAGACCTTTCAAAATCTTTTTTCTGGTATTGCAAAGTGCAGAAATTCGGTCCACATTGTCCATCCCATGAATGTGAACAAGGTCTTTTTCGGTAAGTCCATAGGCTTCGACCACGCTGGCAGTCGAACCGCCGTCGCTTTTTCCGTCGATGAGAGGTTTCTGCGAATAAATAATAATTTTGTCAATACCCAATGCCTCAATTTGCTCCAAAGCAGCACGCTTCGCCCCCTCGGAAATCGCCAGCATGGCAATCACACTTCCCACGCCGAAAATCACTCCGAGCGAAGTTAAAAATGAACGGAATTTATGGAGAAGCAAATTGTGCATTGATAATGACAACACATCTCTTACCAGCATCATAATTATTTACCCTCCTCATTTTGTTTTGCATCATGCTCGACCTTTTCGATTTGACCGTCACGTAGGCGGATAATTTTATCATAATGCGGCGCAAGCAAGGGGTTGTGAGTCACCATAACCAGAGTTACTCCCTGTCCATGCAGTTCATGAAAAAGTTCCATAATCTCGTCACTGGTTTTCTCATCCAAGTTACCGGTCGGTTCATCGGCGAGAATAAATGCCGGATTGTTGCTCAAAGCTCTGGCGATTGCCACTCTCTGGCACTCTCCGCCTGACAACTGCCCCGGTCTATGCCCAAGACGGTGTCCCAATTTAACTCTGTCGGCAAGCTCCAAAGCAATTTTCTGCCGTTTTCTTTTCGGGATTCTGCCGTAAATCATCGGAACTTCAATATTCTGCTCCACCGTCAAGTGCGGAAACAGATTGAATGACTGAAAAATAAAACCGATTTTCTTATTTCTGATGTCCGCAAGTTCCCAGTCGGTTAGAGATTCAACATTGCGCCCTTCGAGCAGATACTGTCCGGCAGTCGGCACGTCAAGCAAGCCCAAAATATTGAGTAAAGTAGATTTACCTGAACCGCTTGTTCCGATAAAGCCCACAAACTCACCACGCTTGACGGTTGCATTAATTCCCTTTAAAACCGGGACTTGCAATTCGCCTTTGTAATAAGTTTTGCGAATATCTTTAAGTTCAACAATGTTGTTATTAAGTTCGGGCACTTTTTATTTATCCCCCTGCTTATTCTGATACGGACGATAGAGGTAAACTACATCACCCTCTTCGACACCATCCAGAATCTGCACGAAATTATCATTTGATTCGCCGATTTTCACATCAACTTCCTTGACCCCTGCGAGGGTGCTTTTGTAAACAAAGAAGCGGTCGTTGTCTTCAAAAATCGCCTCAACCGGCACGAAAAGTGTCTGCGGAATAATTTTGGTAACCACATTCAATTGTACACTCATACCATTAACCAGCATCTCTGACTGCTCGTCAAACTGAATTTGTGCCTTGTACACTTTGGGTGAAGAACTATCCCAGTTAATCAAGTTGACCGGCAAGGTGGCAATTTTAGAAATTTTACCGCTGACTTTAACTCCGGGCAGAGAATCCGGGGTAATAATTGCACGGTCGCCGACATTAACCTTGGAGCGATAGGCTTCCGGCAGGTCAAAGTCAACAATCAAGTTCGACATTTCAGGAATGGTAATCAAAACTCTGCCCTTCCCGACATCCATACCGACCTGCACCTCTGTTCTGCCCCAAGTCTGGTCGGGGTCTGAATAGATAACCACACCGTCAACCGGAGCGGTAATAACCATCATTTCCATATAAGAACGGTGGCGTTCGAGTTGAGTTTGAGTCATTTTTATGCGTTTACGATAGTTATCGATCTGGCGTTTTTTCTGAACGACTTTGGCGTTAACAGAGATTCTGACCTTGCGCAAATTCAATTCGGCATTTTCCAAAGCATTTTCCAATACCATAAGTTTATTGGGGTGATCATATCGCAACCAAGCACGACGATTGGCTTCTGCGGTTGCGAGAGCCGTTTCTTTAACTTCGACATCACGCTTTTTTGCTTCCAATTTTGTACGGTAAACCTCTTCGGGGTCTTCGCCTGAATCGGAGGTACTGCTACTGCCTCTGGAATCACGGACTTCTTCGTAAGCTTTAATTGCAGAAGCGAGAGCTTCTTCGGCACTTGCGACCTTTTCGTCATGGCTGTTAAGCGAATTAATACGCTCAATTCTGCGATATTTTTTCAAAGCATCACGAGCCTGCTGAACCTTGTCAATTGCCGATTGAATATCAGCGGCATTGGTACTTGCCAAAATTTTCTCTTCTTCGAGAGCGATTTCCAACTCTTTGGTCAAGTTATCCAAATCGATTTCATAATCTTCAATTTTTTTGCGAAGGTCATCTGTTTCGAAACGGATCAGGACATCGCCTTTTTTGACCCAGCTGTTTTCTTCGATAATCCACAATAATTTAGTTCCGAAGTTAGCACGCAAAGCAAGTTTATGTTTTTTACTGGCATTGACGGTACCGCCCTGAATTAATCCTATCGGCAAGTCATCACGATAAACCTTGAAAGTTCTATCGGATACTGCTGAATTGGCGTTTCTTTCCTGCGCCGCATTTGCAGCGGCTTTCTGCTTATTTTTCCAAACAGCGAAAGAAACTCCTGCCGCAACTGCCGCAAGCACGACAATTGCGAGGATAATCCATAATTTACGGTAACTTTTTTTGGTATCTTTGTTACTCATAATTGATTATTTTTCCTTATTTTCGAGAGTTTCCTCACTTGCGGTATCTGCTTCGGGATTTTGCTTTTCCGGAGCCGGTTCATCTTTTTTGCCCTGCTTATTCTGCAAGTAGTCATCATTGGGCAACCAGGAATCATCGACTGATTCGACCATCTCTTCTGCCAAACCGCTTACACCTTTTTCGTGGTCAGGGATAACTGTTTTGTTATCGACGATTGCGCCGAGGCGGTTGCTGGTAACTGCCTGGGTGTCAGGATTATAAATCAAGTCTTTCGCTGCATCTTCCGGGGGAATAATGTGAACTTTTATGAAGAAAATCAACTGTACGATTTCTTTTGACTTGTTTTTACCGGTAAAAAGTTCGCCGATAAAGGGAATATCGCTCAAAATCGGTGTGCGTTCCTGCTGCAAAATATTGCGATGGGTGTAGAGACCTCCCAAGGTAATAACCTGCTGATCCTGCATTCTCAAGTAACTTTCTGCACTTCTGACTGAAACAACCGGCACCGGATAGGTACTGCTTCCGACTCCTCCGGTAGTGAAGTTCTCGTAACGCAATACTGTTGAAACCTGCGGATAAAGACGAATCAGAACTCCATCATCATTAATTACCAACGGTTCAACTTCCAAGGTCACACCGACTCGTTTAAATACGGTTGAGAAAGACAAACTGTTATTGACAGAATTTGCTTCCTGAATCGGAATTTCTTCTGCGGTAACAATTTTAGCAATTTCATTTCTTGAAACAAGGATATTCGGTGATGAGATAACTTTCGCGTCACTGGCGGTCAAAAGCCAGTTAAAGTCGATATTGAAGTTGCCGGGTGAGAAACTTCCGCTAAGTCCGCTGTTTGTGCCGCTTGCTTCACCGGGAGTTGTGGTGTTGCTTGATACGGAAGTGCTGCCATCATCGAAGCCCATTGAGAGATTTCTCTGCATTCCGTCGCTGAAAATTACCTCAACAACTTTTGCTTCGATCAAAACCTGCGGAGAAGGAATATCGATTGATTCCAAAAGGGTCTTGTAGTAGTTGATATTCTCGGTTTTATCGGAAATAATCACCATGTTGCGTTCTTTAATCGCTTCAATTGTCGCATCAGTTGTCGCCAAACCGTCAATTGCACGATAAACACGGTTCACATCGGTAAATCTGGTACGGTAAACCAAAGTTGAATACCCATTAGGTGAATGAGAGATTTTAGTATAAGCCGGTGCAATCGGTTTTGATTTGATATTCTTCAAGTTGGGATAAACGTTGTATGAAAAAAGTTCATGCAATTCATCGACAACTGCGGTAACATTTTTCTTGCCTTTGGCAATATCCTCCTCGGTTCTGACAATCATACTGCCGTCAGGATTGGTAAGAGGGATCACATTACCTTCTACATTGCTTGCATCATCTGCGACGAGTGCATTCCCGAATAACAAAAGCATCGAGAAGCCCATTACTGAAAAAATATTTCTCATTTATAACCTTTCTTCTTTGTTTTCTTTGTAAGTGAAATCAATCTTGTCATAAATTAGCACACTTTCGGAACATTTTCAAGTTAAAAATGAGAAAAATCAGAAGTTTTTACGCAATTATTTCGCTATTTGCTAAAATCTTAATTATCAAGTGATTCGACAAATTTTTTCATTCGCCTCATCGCTTCATAAATTTCATCTATTGATGTAGCATAACAGCATCTGACGAATCCCTCTCCGCTCGCACCGAAAGCAGAACCTGGAACGACGGCGACTTTTTGCTCTTCCAGAAGTCTTTTTGCAAACTCTTTTGAACTCAATTTAGTCGAAGTAATATTCGGGAAAGTATAGAAAGCCCCTTTCGGCAAATGGCACTTCAAGCCCATTTCATTGAAGGCTTTTACCATAACATTACGCCGTTCGCAATAGGCTTCACGCATTTTCAACATCGCCTTTGAACCGTTGCGGAGTGCTTCTATCGCCGCCTCCTGCCCGGTGGTATTGGCACTCATAATGCCGTACTGGTGAATTTTCATCATTGCGTCAATTATCTCCGCAGGGCCGCAAGCATAACCGATACGCCAACCGGTCATCGCAAAAGCCTTTGAGAATCCGTGCAGGAAAATCGTCCGCTCTCTCATGCCAGATAATGCGGCAATCGAATGATGCTCGATTCCGTCATAAATCAATTCAGAATAAATCTCATCGGTAATTACCACCAAATCATGCTTAATTGCCAAATCGGCAATACCCTGCAAATTCTTCAAATCCATAACCGCACCGGTCGGATTGCAAGGAAAATTAAGCAATAAAATCTTGCTTTTGGGAGTAATGAATTTTTCCAAAGTTTCCGGAGTCAGAGCGAAAGCGTCTTTCTCATAAGTCGGCACCGCTACTGGCACTCCGTGCGCCATAGTTATCTCTGCCGGATATGAAACGAAACAAGGTTCAGTATAAATTACCTCATCGCCCGGAGTAATCAATGCTCTCATGGCAATATCCAAAGCCTCACTTACCCCCACAGTCACAATACACTCATTCTGCCAAGCATATTTCACATGATAATTGTTATAAACATACTTGACAATCTCTTTCCGAAGTGCCGGAATTCCCAAATTTGAGGTATAGGAAGTATGACCTTTTTCCAAAGAAAAAAGCCCACTCTCGACAATATTCCAAGGGGTAACGAAATCAGGTTCGCCCACCCCTAAACTTATTACATCACCGCTCATATTATTAACGAGTTCAAAAAACTCTCTGATTCCGCTTTTCGGCAAATCAGCAATATGTGAAGCAACATATTTACTTTTTCTTTCAATCATAAATCACTCTTTCCAAAATTTATGGACAGACCTTCAATCTCTCATAATCGTCCTGATATTCAATAGTTTTACCTGCTTCCTTGTATTTTTTCAAACGGAAAGAAGTCGCAGTTGACAAAACCCCGTCAATTGTCGACAACTTCTCGGAAACAAATGCTGCAACCTCTTGCAATGTATCTCCCTCTACGGTCAAAAGCAAATCATAACCACCTGAAACCAGCGAGAGTTCCTTTACCGCATCGAAAAGTGCAATTCTTTTCGCCACCTTGTCAAATCCTCCGTCACGCTGCGGAGTAACTTTTACCTCGATGAGTGCCTGAACCTTTTTTGCACCGCTCAAAGCCTCTTCATTCACAATCACAGTATATCCGCAAATAATTTTATCTGCTTCTAATTTTTTGATAATTGCAGCGGCTTCGCTCTCTTGGATATTCAATCTATCGGCAATCTCCTGACTGCTTATACGAGAATTTTCACACAATAATCTCAAAACTTTATTTTGCATAATCAACTCCTTAATTCTAAAATCAATCTCTATGCTTTAAGTTCGGCAACCGCCTTTTTAATGCTTTCACGAGAGTTTTCAATCACAGTTTCTGAAACGCAGAAAGCAAATCTGACATACCCCTTTTTACCGAAACCGCTGCCCGGAACTGCCAAAACACAATGTTTGGTCAAAACTTCTACGAAAACCTTTTCGTCTTCAGTCGGACTTTTCACAAAGAAGTAAAACGCACCTTTGGGCATAGTAA
Organism: Victivallaceae bacterium; assembly: GCA_045651565.1. Lineage (GTDB taxonomy): Bacteria > Verrucomicrobiota > Lentisphaeria > Victivallales > Victivallaceae > RGIG5270. The sequence goes on from JAZRSP010000213.1 coordinate 17,871, forward strand.
ATTCCAAACCTGCTTCACGCAAAACTTCTGCCATCAAATTTCGGCGATTTCTGTAAACATTCATATCCGCTTCACTGTCCAAACAATCCGCAATAATTCTCTGCGCCATAGCCGGAGCATTGACGAATCCCAAAATACGATTTGAGAGGATAAGCCCATTCATCAATTCAGCAGAATTTTCAATTTCCGGATTAACTGCGATGTAACCGATTCGCTCGCCTGCAAGCGACAAAGTCTTTGAGTACGAACCAATTACGACTGAATTTGTACAAACTTCAAAAACTGACGGAATCTCCGCACCGTCGTAATTCAAAAATCTGTACGGTTCATCGGCAATTAAATAAATTACATGATTGAACTCTTTTGATTTTCGTTCAATAATTTCACCCAAAGCAACCATCTCTGCTCTTGAATAAATCTGTCCGGTCGGATTGTGCGGTGAATTAATAATAATCGCACGAGTTTTTTCAGTGAATGCCGCTTCCAACTTCTCCAAATCAAGTTCAAAAGTGAAATCTTTTGACTCTACCGGCACCAATTTGCCGCCGAAATTCGCAGTATAAAAACCATATTCAACGAAATACGGTGACGGCACAATTACTTCGTCATCTTTTTCCAAAACTGTACGGAAAAATACATTCAATCCGCCTGCCGCACCGCAAGTCATAATCACATTGGCAGCAGGAATCTCTCTGCCTTGCTCAACAGAAAGTTTCTTTGCCAATTTTTCACGCACCGCCGGAAATCCTGCATTCGGCATATAACCATGTGCAAAAGGTTCCAGAGAATGTGCGGCGATGTTTTCAATACTTTTCTGCACAGTCGCAGGCACCGGCAAATCAGGATTGCCCAAACTGAAATCATAAACCTTATCTGCTCCGTATTTTTTCTTTAACTCAATTCCTGCCTCAAACATCTTTCTGATCATAGATGAATTTGAGAGGAAGTTTTTAATCTGATCATTAACCAATTTCATAAACTTAACTCCTTCTTGTACATTAAAAATTTTACATCACAATAATTTAGCACATTTTTTCAATAGTACAAGTTGACTTTTTTATTTTTATATATGATAATGAAGAAAAAAGGAGATTTTATGCCAAGAAAAATGAGAAAAAGTAAACAACATTGCGACCAAATTCGGGAAAATACCGAAAAAGCCCTACTGCAACGGGCATTGGGATTTGAACAACAAGAGGTCTATTTAGAAGATGTGATCGACAAAAAAAGCGGCGAAGTCATGGAACTTGCCAAACGCAAAATCGTCAAAAAAATGATCCCGCCCGATGTGCGGGCTTTGCTTTTTTGGCTGAAAAACCGCTACCCGGAGAGTTGGCGTGATCGAATCGACCCGATGCATGATGACAATGATTACGAGTTCGATTCTGACGAACAAAATTTGTGATTTTTAGGGGGAGGCTAACGCCGCCTCCCCCTAAAACCCCCGCTGCGCAAGGGCATCAGCCCTTGACCAATATTGGAATTTAAAGTTTTGCTCACACAAAACTTTAAATTCAGATTTTTTGTTTTTATCATTCCCCAAACCGCTCTGACGAGTGCGTGAGCGTAATATTAGGTCAAGGAACTTGTTCCTTGTTCGGGAGTGCAGAGGGCTGAATAAGCCCTTTGCAAGGGCGGTGGCAACTCCCGAAAGCGAAACAAAGTTTCGCGACCACCGCCGTCTGCTGCAAGCAGACATTGAATCCATCCACTCAAATTTGCATGTCTTGGAAGTTTGTTTTTTGCCGGTGGCTAACGCCACCCCCGGCACCCCTGCAACCAGAACAAGTTCTGGACTGGGGTACTTGTGAGTGGGCAGGTTGTGGGCGGTTTGGCGAAGTGCTAATGTGGCAAAATATGAAAAGACATCATCCCGCTTTTTTGCGGAATGATGCTTTTATCTTTTGCCACGGTTTGCCAACTAACGGAGATTTTCGACGCCACTCAAATCTCCTTTTCAATTATTCGTGTAAATTTGTGGTTTTAGTAAAAAAATGGAGCGAAAAAATCTATCGCCTTTTTGTTTTGATTATAGCTCAATATTATTTAATTTACAAAGTTCTGCTTTGTAATTAGATGATTTTATTTCTTGCAAGATTTCTGCATGAAATTTATCAACTTCTTCCTTGGTATAACCGATTTTTAGAGCAAGTTTTGGTCCTAAATGGAAATTCCCTGTTTGAATCAAATTAGCATACAAGAAACTTATTGCCGCCTCTCTATACCAATTAATATTTCTATCAAAAACTGCTTGTAATTCACCCAACATTTTGATAATTTGTTCTTGGGTAAATTCCATTTTATTTGGAAGTTTAATTTTTTCTTTCCCATCTTCATGAATCACAAGAAAATCAACAGATGCATATCCATTTACTCCGAAATATCCTAAACACATAACTGTTTTCCACGATGTAAATTGTTGCATACAATATGGATAAACCATAATTTCACCAGCCTCAACTGTGGCTATCAATTTAAAATTATCCTTTACATCAACTATGTAGGCCTTATGACCAGTTGCGGCAGTCCCAGAATGAAAATCTCCGATAAATAAATAACGATAATCCAATTTACCATGAACATCATGAAGCATGGTACGATAATCAAAATTTTTATCATTTAAATCTTGATATTCCAATGTTACTTTGCGGGTGCCATATTTTCTATGTGCATAAAGTTCTTCCATAAAACGCAAATTATTTACACTTTTGATATTCAATAAAACCTTACCATCTTTAACAAAAGTGATATTACACATTTTTTCGAGCTTACTAAAACCATTTTCATCTTCCGATTCAACAATAGGTTGATAAATAAATTCTACACCTTGCAGATATTTTTCTACACTTTTTATTTTATAAGCATTAATTTTTTCTTTGGCATCATTACTATCATTTACCGCAGCTCGATAACAGTGAATTGCCTCTTCAAGATTTTTCTCAACACCCCAACCATTTTCATAACAAAGCCCCAAATAATAATTTGCATCCTCATGCCATTGGTCTGCCGCAAGTTTAAAATATTTCACTGCCGTATCATAATTTTTAGTAACATGAATTCCATTAAAATAGGCTAACCCCAAAGAATATTGACTATAAACATCTCCTTGATCCGCTGCAATTCTAAATAATTTCAACGCTTCATTGATATTTTTCTCTACACCATTTCCCTCGAAATAGCATTGTCCAAGTTGATGAGTCGCTCCGACATGATTTTGTTGAGCGGCTTTCTGCAAATATTCAAAGGCTTTTTTAAAATTTTTCTCTACAAAGCGACCAGTATAATGTAATATCCCCAATTCGTATAATGCATCAGCATAATTTTGATCGGCAGATTTTTGTAGCCAATACAACCATTTTTTCTCATCATATTGAATATAGCCTCTATAATAGCATTCCCCGAGTTTATATTGAGCTTCAGCATCACCTGATATAGCAGCTTTTTTTAAATCAGCGATATAATTTTTCTTTTTTTCTTCTTCTGAAACTACCTCTATTTTATCTATTTCGACTTCTGAGATATTTTTTTCATCATGTTCTTTCGCTGCTTCCTTTGCATAAATGTTTAAAGTTACAATAACTCCTGTTAAAAATCCGAATGCTATTTTCCCGAATGCTAAATTTTTGTTGTTCATGTAGTTACACCTATTCATTTGATGGTTAATATTTTCCAAGGGACGATAATATAGCATAGTCAAAACAAAAATCAAATCAAATTTATAAATTTTTATTCGTTATTTTTTTCTGCTTTTGACTTCATATAAAGTTTTATTGCTTCCACTTTGCCTTTTTCAATAGCTAATGCTTTTATCCCACCCCAATTTGGTTCTTTTGTGGAATTCTGTAAATCCTTTATAGTATTTTCTATTTCGGCTATTCTTTTCTTATCAGCAGGATGTGTGGATAATAATTCTTGCCAAGATTCCATCTCTTGTTGATCAAAGTCAGCGAAAAAATCTATCGCCTTTTTGGCATCAAACCCGGCACGAGTTGTAAACAGCACAGCTAAACGATCTGCCTCAAATTTCATTGTTCGACTATACTTTAAAGAAATTAAATTCAAGGTGATATAAGTTCCTGCAATTGTTAGCAATGAATCGTCTTG
>JAZRSP010000214.1:0-5881 GCA_045651565.1 Victivallaceae bacterium
GCCTCCGACTTCGAAAGTTTTAGTCGGTGTATTGACACTGATAAAAATAATATCAGCTTCTTTGATTGATTCTGCAATGTCAGTACCAAAAAAGAGATTTACTCCTCGGCATCTTTTGACAATTTGACTCAACCCCGGCTCGAAAACCGGCAAGTTATCGCTATTCCACTCATTAATTCTGTCTTTATTTATATCAACAACTTTAATTTGATACTCCGAGCAATTATCAGCAATTACCGCCATAGTGGGGCCACCAACATAACCGGCGCCGATACATAAAATTTTCTTGGTAAACTCTTTCATATTATATTTTTAAAACCTGTGTTTTGGAAAAGAACAGACTTTTCCGGAGAGAAAAGCCGTCTTTGCTTTTTATTATTAATAAATTTTCTTCCGGGTCGCAGCACTCAATTGTATCAATAAGAGTTTCGTTATTGTCCTTGTAGTGGACGGAAAAAATTTTTACTTTGTATTCTTGAAGTTTGTGATAAGTTTCATTCATTAAATCACTGGTTAAAACAATTTTTACCACTTCGCTATTATTATTGTCCTGATTAGGAAAAAGCGGATGTTTGGCATGCAAAGTTACGGAACTCTCTTCATTAACCATTTTAACAAGAAAACTTCCGTCAACAATAATTTGATTATCCGCAATAATATCTGAATAAAAAGTGCGGCAATTTACCAAATCTGCAACATGCAAAATTGTTTCTTTATCATTCTTCAAAATTTATCTCCTATTTATTTACAAAAAAATTTGCAAAAAAACTTATTTCATATATATTATATATATTACTATCAATTTTGATTTCTTCAAGTTGAAATAGTTTTATTTTTGTGAAATTTTTGAAAAAAATTAATAAAAATGGGATTTTCCCAAAAAAAACAAAGGATTTTTTATGGATTTTTGCACTTATCAAAACCCGTTGAGCGGTCGCTACGCAAGTAAAGAGATGAGTTACAACTGGTCTCCACAGAAAAAACACTCCACTTGGAGAAGACTTTGGCTCGCTTTGGCAGAAGAAGAACAGAAATTAGGTTTAGATATTACCGACGAACAGATTGCTGAAATGAAAGCTCATCTGGACGATATTGATTTCGACCTTGCCGCACAGAAAGAAAAAGAATTGCGCCACGATGTAATGAGCCATATTCATACTTTCGGAACTGTCGCTCCCAAAGCAATGCCGATTATCCACCTCGGAGCAACCAGTTGTTTCGTTACCGACAACACCGAACTTATCCAGATGCGTGACGGTCTGAAAATCGTTAAAGGCAAACTTCTGAAACTTATGCAGCAGCTTGCAGTTTTTTGCGATAACTACAAAGATATGCCGACTTTGGGATTTACCCACTATCAACCGGCACAATTAACCACCGTCGGCAAAAGATTCTCTCTCTATTTGCAGGACTTTTTGCTCGATTTCGAAGAATTGGAATTTGAACTTGCGAACTTGCCGTTCAGAAGTGTCAAAGGCACAACCGGTACTCAAGCAAGTTTCCTCGCACTTTTTGACGGTGATTTCAAAAAGGTCGTTGAACTCGAAAAAAATGTTGCAAACAAAATGGGTTTCGAAAAAGTTATCGCTCTCTCCGGTCAAACTTATACCAGAAAAGTTGATTACAAAGTTTTGACTGTTCTTTCTGGTATCGCCCAGAGTGCTTACAAAATGGCAGGCGACATTCGCTTGTGCGCAAACTTGCGTGAAATTGAAGAACCTTTTGGCAAAAAACAGATTGGTTCAAGCGCAATGGCTTACAAGCGTAACCCGATGAGAAGCGAAAGAGTCTGCTCTCTTGCCCGTTACTTGATGAGTTTGCCGATTAACTCTGCACACACCCACGCAACTCAATGGTTTGAACGCACTTTAGATGACTCTGCAAATCGTCGAATTGTTTTGTCTGAAGCATTTTTGAGTGCCGATGTTATCTTGTCAACTTTGATTAATATTACTGACGGTTTGCAAGTTTGGCCCAATGTTATTGCGAAAAGAGTTAAAGCTGAATTGCCTTTTATGGCAACTGAAAACTTGCTCATGGCGGCTGTTAAAGCAGGTGGCGACCGTCAGGAATTGCACGAAGTTATTCGTGAGCACTCTATGGCTGCTGCAAAAAGAATCAAAGAAGAAGGTGGCGACAATGACCTCGTTGAACGCCTCCGTAACGACAAAGCCTTTGCTGCAATTAAAGATGATTTTGATTCAATCATTAACCCACAGGACTTTATCGGTTGCGCTCCGATGCAGGTAACTCGCTTTTTGGAAAGCGACATCTACCCGATTTTGAGTGCTAACAAAGAAATTATTGAAGGCACTGTTGCTGATGCCGTCAATGTATAATTCTTTCTAAAAAAAATATAGGGGACTTAAATGTCCCCTTTTTTGTATATTTAAATTTTGAATCTTTATTAATCTCTCGGATCAAGTTTATCTCGAAGACTGTCGCCAAGTATATTAAGTGACAGCACCAGAAAAAATAAAAATGTACTTGCAGCGGTAACTTCCCACCAGAATCCTCTCCACAATCGTGCTTGTCCGACCGAAATCATAACTCCCCAACTCGGCATGCTTTGAACTCCGAACCCCAAGTAACTCACAACCACTTCTGTCATAATCGCAAAGGCAAACCGCATTGAAAAATAGATAATTACCACATGAAAAAGATTCGGTATCACATCTTTAAAAAGAATTTTTATTTCTGATTTGCCGATAATTCGGGCGTTTTCAACATAAGCCATATTACGCAATTTCATCGCTTCTGCACGAACAACCTTGGCAATTGTCACCCATCCGGTGAGTCCGATTGCCAAATAAATAGCAAACAAATCAAGTTGAATATGGAACTTATCGGCAAAATTATTCAGTGAATCCATTAATGCCGGCGACAAAAATCCTTTGGACAACAACAAAGTGAATGCCAGAATAAACAACAAGGTCGGCATGGAGGCAAAGGTACTGTAAAGCCAAACAACAACTTTATCAGTCTTTCCCCCGAAATATCCGCCAAAAGCTCCGAGCATAACCCCGATGAAAGACGAAATCAAACTTGCGACAACTCCGATTTTTACTGCAGTTGCACTGCCTGCTATCGCTCGAAAAAGTACATCTCTCCCCAGATAATCCGTTCCTAACCAATGCTGCAGAGTAGGGGGAGAATAGGTTAAATCGGCATTTTCAATATCATAAATCGGAGTTATATCATGAAATTCACAATAAATAGTATAAATATCTGTCGTAACTGCCATAACAACATAAAGCATTACTACTAAAAAAGCAGCAAAAGTCAGTTTGTCTTTTTTTATGGCAGACAGAATTTTTTTCATTTATCTTCGCTTTCTTTTTTGTTTGCTTTCTGTAACTTTGTCAAGTGAATTTGCAGCAAGGCGATTTCGCTGATAGTTACACCGTCAATTCTTGATGCCTGGGCGAGGGTAGTCGGGCGAATTTTCTCCAACTTGGCTCTTGCCTCATTGCACAAACTTACTTTGTCATAATCAAAATCTGCCGGAATCTGCCAGTTTTCAAGTTTTTGCAACTTATTGATTGAAACATTCTCTCTCTGTAAATATCCGTCATAATGCGAATTAATCAAAATTTGTTTCAAAACTCTGCGACCTAATAAATTATCCGGCAGGGCAGGGAATTCCGGTGGAAATTCAGAGAGGTCTTTAATTTCGCCTTTAAATTGCCGCATATACTCAAAAAGTGACTTACCGCACTTGCGAGTATTTTTACAAATTTCCATGGTAGAATCCAATAATTTTTTGTATTCACAGAAGTAATCGTATTTTTCTTGCGGCAAAAGTCCGTTTTTATACGCAAATTCACACAAACGCAAGTCGGCATTGTCTTGACGCAAATGAAGCCGATACTCCGCACGGCTGGTAAAAAGTCGGTATGGTTCAACAATTTCTTTGGTTACCAAGTCATCAATCATCACGCCGATATAAGAACTGTCACGAGATAATTCAACAATTGCTTCGCCTTTGGCATATTTTGCAGCATTCATACCGGCAATTAAACCTTGACCGGCTGCTTCTTCGTAACCGCTTGTGCCATTGATTTGACCTGCGGTAAAGAGGTTCTCCCATGACTTGAGTTGTAATGAACGATTAAGTTGGTCAGGCATGATAATATCATACTCAATAGCATAAGCATAGCGGGAAATTACGGCATTTTCAAGTCCGACAACGCTATGAATCATCTCACGCTGTACATCCGGCGGTAAACTGGTTGAAATTCCATTAATATAATATTCTTCGGTTTGCGCACCCTCCGGTTCCAAATACAACAAATGCTTCGGATGATGTGCGAAACGCACAACTTTATCTTCAAATGAAGGACAATATCTGGCACCAACACCGACAATTTTTCCTTGATAAAGTGGTGCTTTTTCGAGATTTTTCTGTACGATTTCAGCGGTTTTTTCATTGGAATAAACCATGTAACACGGCATTTTTTTGCGTTGAGCATCAATTAATGAGCCATGCATTTCCTTCGGCCAATAGCTGAATTCCTGTTCAAAATCATCGGCAGTTTGCTCCTGCATTGCTGAAAAATCAATAGTTTTAGATAAAATGCGGGGAGGGGTACCGGTTTTTAAGCGTCCCAAACGCAAATTCAACTGATTTTTCAATGCAAGTGAAAGCAGATTTGAGGGAGGATCTCCTGCTCTGCCGCCCGGAAAACTATTTAAACCATAGTGCAGTAATCCGGTTAAAAATGTACCGGTCGTAAGCACAATTGCTTTGGCATAAATTTCATCAAAAAGATTGGTTTTGACCCCGGCAATTTTGCCGTCTTTCATGATAAATTCAGTAACTTCTGAGTTCAAAATATCAAGGGCAGGGGTGTTCTCCAAAAGCCATTTCATACCTTTCTGGTAAGCAACTTTATCACATTGAGAACGTGGTGAATGCACCGCTGCACCCTTGCCCAAATTGAGCATGCGGAATTGAATTGCGGCATGATCGGTAACGATACCTTGCGCACCGCCCAAAGCATCAATTTCACGCACAACTTGACCTTTGGCAATACCGCCAATGGCAGGATTACAGCTCATCTGGGCAATATGATCCATATTTATAGTAATAAGCAGAGTTTTAACACCGATTCGAGCTGCACTTAATGCGGCTTCACAACCTGCGTGTCCTGCACCCACAACAATAACATCATAATTCATAGTATTTACAATCGGTTAAAAGGTTAAAATACAATCAATATAATATACCATAAAATTGTGATTTTTCAAACGCTAAACTATAATTACATATTTTTAATTCAAAAATCTTTCAGGTTGACATTTTTTCCATATATAGACAACCATAAAATAAATAATTATTAACAAATGATAATAGTTATTAACAATGCCATTAACAAAGTTGTTAACAATTTTGTTGTTAATATTTATAACATATTGGAAATAAAGATATTACAAAAAAATATTTCCAAGTATTTTCTATATACACAATTTAACATAACATGTATTATGCGACATTGTAAAATATCAAAAAAAGTTTATTTTTTCACTTGAAATATGTTTTTATTATGTTATATTATTGCCCCTGAAAAAAATTAACTTTATTTATTAACAAAACAAACTTTAAACAAAAAGAAAGGTTACAAATCATGGAAGATGCAAACAACAAATCTCCGCAAATCGTAAATCCGCAAACTACCACAACATCAGAAAATTACTTTAATCCATTTAATTGTACCGGCCCACTTAATTGGGTTGTAAAAATTTCCTTTATATTATTAGCATTGGCTATTTTTCAAATCCCATTATATATGGTAAAAAGTTTGACAAAAGAACGCCAAAAAAAATTGGTTCAAGTTCAATCTGAAATCATAAGAGATTGGGGTAATAAACAGACTATCTC
>JAZRSP010000215.1:0-6687 GCA_045651565.1 Victivallaceae bacterium
GCCTGATTTTCAGCAACTTACATATCCATAAGCTTAAAATTATTATCTTAGCAAAAATTAAAATTATATATAAACTACACAAAAATTATTATTTTTACAGTCCGCTTCTTGCATTGTATTAGCAAATTTTAATCAACTTCTCGCCACTAAATATCAATAAAATATCTTCAATATATCCCATTTTTCGCTTTATATTTCCCAAAATATCGTTTCATATTCTCTTTTTTTAAGAAAATATACCAAAAAAACTCTTTCTGTAAAAAATCTTTAAAAAAATACATTCTTTTACTTGACTTTTTCTATTCTCTTTGTATATTACATAAAAACAAAAAAAATAACAGGAGATATAGAATGGGAATTCTTGATAAATGCAAAAAAATTGATGCTCGAAATTTTTTAAAACGAGCTAAGGCAACTATACAAAATTCAGGAAAATTGGGTTTTTCAAACGAAGCTGCCGAATTATTTGGATTAAAAAATGAACAAGAAAAAAGATTATTGCTTTTTGATATGGGAGAAGATAACTTCATAGCTATAGTAACAAACAAAAAGGATGAGGAGGGATTTAAGATACTCAAGGGCGGAGAGTATTATTATGTTAGGATGAAAAACTTTTTTGATTCACGCTCTATACCGTATCAAACCAAACGTGTCATTTACGACATCAGTGATACAGGAGAAGAACTCAACGGAGAAAAAATATATAAACTAACCCAACGGATTCGGGAATACAAAAAAGGAGAATCAGATGATGAGGAGTAAACTAATAAATTGGAGGAGGTCATTGTAAGATGAAATATGAGCCTATTATCTTATAAAAAATATGCTCAATAATTGTTCCAGCAATTATTGAGCATACGCCTACGAATGTGGTATATTCGAAGACAACAACTATCCATAATATACCACATTTTTTGGAATTGTCAAGCGAAAAAATGAGATAAAATTATTTTTTTGCACATCGTTGATAACAAAAAACTAATATATTATGGAGATGAAAACATGCATAATATAATAAAAGAAGTAGGTGTACAGACAGGCTGTGCAGGTCGTAAACGACGTACCAAACGGTGCGTTATTGATGACGGTTTTAACTCGGAGCTGGTGGAAACAGCATTCTTTGATGGAATACTGGAAATTCCCCGGCTTGAAACTCCAAAGGAGATTTTTGTTCCTGAAAACCTTATTCCGTTCACTAAACGGAACAGCAGCAAAAACTTTTCGGAAACATTGGTTTTTTATGAAAACGATGTAAAGTTCTCCAATATACTTCAGGATGCGGAATCTTATATTGAAGACTTTAAACGTTTCAGAGGCATTGTTTCGCCGGATTTCTCCCTTTATCGGGATATGCCGCTCTTTGCTCAGATGGGTAATGTGTATCGCAACAGGGCATTGGGTTGCTTTTTCCAAAGACACGGGATTTATGTTATACCCAATGTCAGATGGGGAGATGAACGCAGTTATACAACCTGTGAATTGCCAGAATGTTTTGCGTTTCTTGGCATTCCAAGGCATAGTATTGTTTCAATCGGAACATACGGCTGTATTCAAGGGGCTGATAACACCCGGCATTTCCGAGACGGTTTAATTGCGATGCTTGACCATTTGGAGCCTGAAATCGTGCTGGTTTACGGTTCAATGCCAGAACGGATTTTTGCTTCTGTTGCAGACAGAACCAGCTTTATCCAATATCCGGATTGGACTACCTTGAAAAAAGGAGGGCGGCAGTATGGGAACAGGTAAGCCGGGGCGATATTTAAACACAAAAGGTTCGGGACGGACAGTCAGTGATTTTTCAGTTGTTCATTCGCAAGAAGGACGCTTTGTAAAAACATTGGTTAAAGTTGATGGCAAGAAACAGCATAAACTGCGACTTGTAGCCGGAGCCCATGGTCAATCTGGAATGGATTTGCTTGACAAATATGGTATTAACTACAATATTGTCAAAACTTATCCTAACGGAGTCAGAGTAGGCAATATTCCTGGACATGATAAAAAGTCAAAGCGTTCGGGGACTGGTCAGTCATGGTTTCCGCGAAGTTGGACAGATAAGGATATCAAACGTGCAGGTTCCCATGTGGCAGGCCTGAAAGCTAATCGTCATATGCCAGATGGAATTGCGGTGTATGGGACATATAAAGGAGTGAGAGTTGGAGTAATAAGGACGAATGGGAAAATCGCGACTGTTTTTCCTGATTCAGACCAAACGCCAGTTCTTAACAGAAGGAGAAGAAAGAAATGAGTATCAAAAGCGAATATGAAATTATAGTGAAGCGCTTGGAGTACGAAAATAAAAATCATTTGACAGAGGTTCCGAATTATGAGGACATTTCCTTGGCAATAAAACCTGAAATTGAACTGTTTTCAAGAAATCTTCAAGAAACTATTGATTTCCTTGACAACGATTGTACAGCAGATCAATTATCTTGGATGTCCGAAGTTTTCGAAGAGATCTCAGCAAAACTGCAAAGTTGGGATTTTATTGATGCACTCAACAGGTGTGCGGATAAGTACCCGGAAGAATGCAAGGTTTATAGCATCAAAGAATGCATTGAGTACGCAATCGGGCAACTTGATGATGATGTCTATCAACAGCGATTCCCATTGAAAAATGACTAACTTAAACAGACGGACTCTGTATGGAAATGATACATGCAGAGTCCGATTTTAATTGCTGAGATATTCAAATTTGCAGTCGAGAAAGAAAAAATGATTTGCGAAAAATGTGGCAATGAGATGAATGTTGTAAAACAAGAACTATCGTGCAGTTGTATCTGCCCCAAATGTAATTGGATCTGGTCTACAAGTTGCATAGCCCCTATCAATGCTGACAATGTACTTTACTCTGTAAGCATAGAAAAAACAGATATTTCTGATATGCGCTCATAAGAGCAATTTCAAAGATCAATGCGCAGTGCCATGGCTTAAAGAACGATTCAACTTAAAATAAGTTTTTTGATTATTTTGCAGGGGTTTTATCCCCTGCTTTTTTTGTGACAGGATCAGATTATTATTTTTTACCTTGGCGAACCATGGTTTCGTTATGCTTATTTTAAATTGCGTTCTGTCAGATATTTAACTGCATCAAGTGCCGCCGCACATCCCATGGACGCTGCATGTACTGCTTGACGGTAAATCGGGTCGGCGCAGTCGCCTGCTGCAAAAACACCTTGCAAATTAGTTGTAGATGAGTTATTATTGATGATAATAAAACCTTGCTCATTCAATTTGAGATATTTTGCAAAAATTTTAGTTGCGGGGATATAGCCGAGTGCCAAAAATACTCCGCTAACCGATAGGTTTTGAGTAGAATTATCTAATAAATTCCGAACTTTTAATCCTGAAAGTTTTTCTTCTCCCAAGAACTCCACTACTTCAGAGTTGAGGATAAATTCAACTTTCGGATCATTTATTACTCTCTGCACCATAATTGCTGAAGCATTAAAATTTTCTCGCCGATGAATGACATAAACCTTTTCAGCAATTTTGCTTAAAGAATGCGCCTCTTCCATGGCACTGTCGCCACCGCCTATGACTGCGACAACTTGGTTGCGGTAAAAATTCCCGTCGCATACTGCACAAGCAGAAATGCCCCGATATTTAAATTTTTCTTCGCTTTCTATTTCGAGGAATCTCGGTGTCGCTCCGACGGCGACAATGACTGCTTGGGCAGAGATAATTTTTCCGCTTGAACAATGAATTATTTGTCTGCCGCCGTCTGTAAATGCAACTTCGGTAACTTCGTCAAATTCTATTCTCGTGCCGAACTTGACGGCTTGGCTTTGAATTGCCTGCATGAGTTCGAACCCCAAAATTCCATCGGGAAAGCCGGGGTAATTTTCGACTGTGGTTGTTTGTGTAAGTTGTCCGCCGGGGATATTTCCGCTAATCAGCAAGACTTTGATGTTAGCTCTGGCGCAATAGATTGCGGCAGTAAGACCCGCAATCCCGCCACCAATGATGACAAGACTCTCCTCTTCCATAAATTCTCCTCTTTATTTATGGTTAAAAAATTGTATAGATAAGCCCTATGAAAAAAAATAGTATTCCTAAAACAATATAGATTCGTTTAAACCTCAATGAATCTGCTTTGCTTTTCGGTGTAGCAAAACCGCCTGCCAACTTGCCGTATCCGCCGCTATGCAGATATCTGGCAAGTTTGGACTTCCAATTTTTTTGAGCGATTTTATGTTTTTTTCTTTTCATCGAAACAGTATTAGTTGATACCGGGGATAAACTCCTCATCACCTTTTAATGAAGCGATAGTTTCGGTCAAAAGTTTAATGGCGTTCTCGACATCTCGGATGTCGCAGATTTCGACCTGTGAGTGCATATAGCGATTGGGGATACTTACCAGACAGGTTGCAACTCCGCCGCGTGTCATCTGCATTTGAGCCGCATCGGTACCGCCGGAAGCGCGATGTGCTGCGGTGTCCTGATAAGGAATTTTGTTTTCTTTCGCAACTTTGCGGACAATTCTGCCCAAAACTACATTGTTATCTGCGCTGCGGTTAAGTTCCGGACCGCCGCCAAGTTTGATGTCGCCCAAAAGTTTTTTGGGAATATCGGGCAAGTCGGTTGCGAAACCGACGTCAATAGCGAACCCGACTTGCGGATTAACTGTGAAAGTTCCGGTGGTTGCTCCACGCAAACCGACCTCTTCCTGAACCGTTCCCATACCGTAAACTGCGACATTGAGCTTGCGTTTTGCGAGATTTTTCATAACTTCTGCCACGACGAATGCACCGACTTTGTCGTCCATACCTTTGGACATAAAGCGGTTTTTACCCAAAAATTTAAAATTCGGCACCATAGCAACCGGATCGCCGATAGTAACAAGTTTCTCGGCTTCCTTGCGGTTTTCTGCACCGATATCAATCCACATATCACGAATTTCTACGGGGAGTTCACGCTCTTTGGCAGAGAGCAGGTGAATCGGTTTTTTGCCGATAACGCCTCTTACTACGCCTTTTTCTGTCAAAATATTGACTTCGCTTGAAGGAATATTGAGCTTATCAATTCCGCCATTGGCTCGGAAGTAGCAGAGTCCCTCATCAGAGATATAAACAATCTGGAAACCGATTTCGTCATAGTGACCTGCCAACATAACTTTGAGCGGAGCTTCTTTATTCAAAATTCCGACGGTATTGCCGAGAACATCAGTTTTTACCTCATCGCAAAAAGTTGAAAGATATTTTCTGAAAACTCCTGCTGCTTCTTCTTCATATCCGGAGGGACTTGAACTCATCATTAAGTCTTCCAAAAATTTTAAACTTCCTTTATTCATGATTTTATTCCTTAAATTAATTTACTCAACATCACTTAATACCACACAGCAGTTTGAACCGCCGAAAGCGAAACTATTTGAAACAACATGTTTCATATTGACATCGCAGATTGTTTCAGGATAGATTTTTGCCCATTCATAACCGTCCATCGGCTCTTCGTAGTTCAAAGTCGGAGAGATGAATTTATCCTGCAACATGATTGAACTGAAAATAATCTCTGCCGCACCGGTTGCACCGACCATATGACCGGTTTGAGATTTGGTACTGTTGATATAGATATTTTCGCCGAAAACTTCTTTGATTGCATCAAGTTCCAAGGGGTCGCCGATGCAGGTTGAAGTACCGTGGGTGTTGACATAAGCGATGTCTTCTACTTTCAACTTTGCATCTTCAACTGCCATACGCATAACTTCCGCATTAGCAGGAGCATCGGGAACAACCATATCGGTTGCATTGCTGTTTGCCGCCATACCGCTGATTTCGGTAATTGCTTTGCCGCCGCGTTTTTTCAAATGCTCTTCTGATTCCAAAATCATCCAGGCAGCACCTTCGGCAAGGACGAAGCCGTCACGCTTTTTGTCAAAAGGACAACTTGCCTTCTCTGGAGTGTCGTTTTTGGTTGAAAGTGCCTTCATCGCATTGAACCCGATTGCCTGTGAGTAGTCGAGGACTTCTGCACCGCCGACAATTACAATGTCGTAAAGACCGAATTTAATCAAGCGTGATGCGGTAATAACTGCCAATGCGCTGGTTGCACATGCGGCAGAAACGTCGTATGATTCACCCTTTAAACCGAAAAACATCGAAACAATTGATACCGCTGATGACGGCATAATTCTGGGAACGCCGAAAGGTGATACGGTACGGATACGGTGTTCTTTCATGTAATTATTGGCATTCATGATTTGCTCTTGTGCGTTGCCATTAGCAACTCCGCCGATGACAGCGACACGCATTTTTGCCAATTCTTCACGGGAAATTCCTGCCTCCTGCAATGCTTCATTGACTGCACTTACCGACATACTTGCAACCGGCGGAGCGAATCTTAAAAACTTGCGATCCATCAAATTGGTATCAGGAGCGGTATCTGCTGCACCTGCAACTTGTGACCCAAATTCCAATTCGATAAATGGCGGATAAGCAATAATTCCGTTTTTGCCATTTTTCAAGGCTTCTCTATTTGCCTCTAACCCTTTGCCTAACGGAGTAATCAATCCGCGGCCTGTAATAAAAACTCTATTCATAAAATTTCCTCAAAATTTCACAAATTGCTATTAAAAATATGTAAACACATTATAATATATTCAGTTTTTTGAAATTTGCAACAAAAAAAACTGGAATATTTCAGAATATGCGTTATATTTTCTATAATAATAGATATTTTTTTTGAAAAACA
>JAZRSP010000216.1:0-3494 GCA_045651565.1 Victivallaceae bacterium
GTGCCACCATTCCAGCGGGTAATTGACAAATCCCGCTTGGGTCATGGCGTTGTAAAGGATAAAACGGTTACGCCGTTGACTGCGGTTCAACGCATTGCTCCAGGTGGGAATTTGCGGCGTAAAAGTTAAGTATTTGCTTCCGCAATCCACCTCTTTACCGCAATAAAAAATCGTTACATCCACCGCCCCGCCGGTAGTATGTCCGCTGTCGGCTGCGACACGCTGCTTATTGCCGAACTTTTCACGCAAGGCAAGCTGTTCGGTTTCGTTGCGGAACCCGCTGACGACCTTTATTTCAAAATGCGGTGGCAATGCTCTTTGAGCATTTTCCAACATAGCGGCAACGCGTTTACGCACCCAGAATCCCTGATATTGCACAAGTTCTTCGCCGCAATCTTTGACGGTAACTTTATTGATAAAATACGCCGGAAGCACCTTGCGAAAGCCCCACTTGACCAGAAAATAATTGTAATAAATCCGTAAAAATTTAAACATTTGTGCTCTCCGCCACTATTTGCTTATATTGAGAGTGTTTGCTGAAAAATTCGTGTATCCGCATCGTGCCTTCTTCATCTGTTGCCGCCAGCATAGCCTTTTTTATACACCGTTTACAGGCCGTTTCGTGCAATGCCAATTCTATGTAGGTGTCAGCGATTTCCAGCAAACTGCGGACATCGGAATTGTTGCACTCCGCTTCCAAAAGACAGCGGACGGCATTATCCGGATTTTTGAGAAACCACAACCATGATTTGGCACACAAAGCCGCATGATTGGTAACACTTTTTTGTGCATAGTGCTCTGCTTCACGCAGCAATTTTTCAGCGGCGACTTTATCACCATTTTGAGCGAGCAATGCTACTTGTACAAAATATTCAGAGTAACGCATTATTTTCGTCCTTTGATTTACCGATGTTCAAATATTTCTTCCGCCAATTTGCCAGATCCGCGTGATCCTGCGGAACAATGGCACGTTTTTCGGCATATTCCATAATTTTCCGCAAGGTATCAGTATCATCCGGCATCAGACGTTTCCGATCCGGAATCAGGCTTGATCCAAACAATGCGGTAGTTCCGATCACTTTGGCGCGTTCCAACAAAACCTGTTTCAGACAGCGGCGGTAACTTCTGATTTGAGAAGTTGTTGCGGCAATGAGTTTTTGAACGGTGAATACCAGCCGATTGGTAACAACAACAAATTCTCCGTACTCCATCGCCACTTTCATAAAACGCACCCGTCTGCGCGGCAAACGCTTATTGAAATCCTCGATTTTAACTGAAAGTTCAAAGATGAACTCAAAAAGATCATCCGGGCAATCAATAACGCTTTTCGGATTGTCTTTAAAATATTTGTAAAGCATCGGAGCTGTCGCCAGCAGCTTTTCTTTTAATTCCTGTCTCATTTTGATATCTTCACAATGATTTCTTTGGTTTCTTGGCGCACGGGTTTGCTGTATTTTACCTTGATCGTAATCTTGCACACCAGTTTGCCGTGTTCAATCGTGTAATAACTCCAAGTTGCGTCAGCCCATCCGCAGGGGGATTCTACGATCAAGCCTTTGCCGGATTTGTAAAGAAGTCCGAAAACTTCTCCGACTCGCCGATATTTGCCATTATGTTTCTGCATAACAGCCCAGCCTTCACCTCCGGAACCGCTTTCACCGTTGAAAATCAAAAGTTCATTCACCTTATCTCCATCCAGATCAATGGCTATTACTTCGGTTGCCGTCGCCTGCCGGAATTGTCGGATGTCCGTATCGTAAACCGCCGCACATTCAGCAGGCAATTTATCAAACTGCACAACCTTTTCTTCCAACGGCTCCGGTGAAACTCCGGAAAGCACCACGGCCAGCACTCGTAACAAAATATCATTCATACACACCTCCAATTTTTGTGTTCGCCATCAATAAAGCAAAAAGCGTGCCAAAATGAAAAACAGCACTCCGGAGATGAAGTGTTGTTCAATTTTTGATCAGCGTGATCAATTTGTGACTTGATGTTAAAACCCTATTTTACCGTTGTTGCTTTCCCGTTTGCCGGAAGTGCGTTTTACGCGGCTTTCCTGCTCGAGGGCACTCAAACGGGCGGCGTTGGAAACTTCATCGAGATAATACAAACTCTGGCGGACGGTTCGAAAATCGCCCGGTGTCAGATTTTCGATTGCTTCCAATCTCCGGCGTTCGGCAGTCGCAAGTTTAGTTGCAAACATCCGCTCAAAAAAGACCGTTTTTCCGTAGTTATCCAGATAGTCGAAGCTCAGTTTGAAGGTGAACCGCCGCATGATCGCCGGATCAAGATTCTGCACAAAGTTGGTCGCTCCGATCATAATGCCGTTGAAGTTTTCCATTTGATACAACAGCTCATTGACCTGCGTAACTTCCCAACTGCGATTGGCTCGCTCGCGGTTCTGCACCAGACCGTCGATTTCGTCCAGAAACAATATAGCGTGTTCGGCTTCGGCTTGAGCAAACGCCGCTTTGATGTTGTGTTCGGTTCCGCCAACATACATTGACAAGAGGTCGCTGCCCATTCTGACTGAAACTTTGGTATTCAGCACACTGCCGAGATACTTGACAAATTCGGTTTTGCCGGTTCCGGGAGGACCGGAAAGCAAGAGATTCATCCGGGGACGGTCAGGCGAATTACCTGCCGGATCGTTCTGATACTTCTGCACTGCCGAAACGATTTTTTCCAGTTCAAGATCGCCTTTGATGTTCAAACCATCCAGCGAATAATCTTTGGCGGGCAGAAGTTTGTTGTCTTCAACCTTGATGTTCAAGAGTTCGCAGTGTTGAGCCATCAGTTTTTCGACGGTATTCCGGACTTCCGACGGTTCCGGAGCAAGTTTTTTGACATTGCCCAAAACTTTGGTGATGATTCCGGCGTTGACATTGTAGCGTTCAGCAAAGAATGCGGCACAGTTTTCATTCACCAGTGACTCCATTTGCATTTTGGAAATGTTGTTCTGCCAAATGCTTTTGCGCTGAATGGCGTTCAACGGTTCAAAGCGGATGGAGTAATCAAAGCGGCGGCGGCTGGATTCATCCAAAGCTTCGGCCGGAGTGTTGGTAATCCAGATGGTTGGCGTTTTGATGTTATCAAGGACATCGTTGAGTATTCCTTTATCACCTTTAGCAGTTCCGAATCCGCCCAGAAAGAACGGAAGACCTCCGAATCCATCGTTGCCTTGCAACATTTCATCGGCTTCATCAACAATGATCAGGCTGTTCTCCGGATCAACTTGTGCATCACAGATTTGCAACGCCGCAAAGCGGAATTCCGGAGTGCTGGTCGCCCGATCACGCTCCTTTGTATCCTGAGCAACCTGAAAACATTTTTTCCCGAGCTGATGCGCCAAAGTACGAGCAAAACTGGTTTTGCCGGTTCCGGGGGCACCGTACAACAGAATATTGGCAGAATCACCGCTCGATTGAAGCAGATTCTGGATCATCGTGCCGTGTTTGCCTGCCAGATCGCCGTAAAAATCCCACGGCAAA
>JAZRSP010000217.1:0-3718 GCA_045651565.1 Victivallaceae bacterium
AAAAAAAATGAAAAAAAATTGATTTTTTTTGAAAAAAAGTTGTTTTTTAGCGAAAAATCAAGGATTTACGAATTTTTTTTGACAAAATTGCTGAAATAGAAAACATTGGAAATTTTACAAGTTTTTTGTGGTTTTGAACGATTGTAAAAATATTTTTGTAATAAAAGTGTTTTTTAAAATTGGTAATTTTACTTTTTTATGATAAATTATTATAAAAAAATATTTTACAAATAATTATTATCAGGAGATAAAATGAAAAAGATAGAGATTTGGAGTGACAAAAATCGACTCACAACTTTTAATGACGGAGTCAAAGAGCCGACTTTTTTGGTCGAGTTTTTGTTGGATAAGCCACAAGAGGCAGACGGTACAATTTTGGTGTTGCCCGGTGGCGGTTATGACCACTTCGGCATGCACGAAGGAGAGTTGGTTGCCCGTAAGTTTAATGAACTTAATTTCAACGCTTATGTGCTTTATTACCGTCATTATCCTGATGTCATCTATCCTGCTCCGGTGGATGATGCGGTGCGTTCGCTTAAAATTATCCGCCATAAGGCAAAAACTTACGGCTGTGATCCTGACAAAATTGCGCTGTTGGGGTTCTCTGCCGGAGGACACTTGGCGGCAAGTTGTGCCTTTAATCCGGAGAATCTCCAAGGTTTAAATGGCGACGAGATTGATAATGAATCAGCCAAGGTCAATGCTCTTATATTTTGCTACGCCGTAATAAATGTCTGTGATGCCGAAAAATCCCATATCGGCAGCGGAAATAACCTATTCGGTACCAAAGAAATTACTGAGCAGCGTAAAAAGTTTAATTTCGAGCAAGTCGCAGTTAATGATGAAACTCCGCCGGCATTTTTCTGGCATACTGCAACCGATACTGCTGTGCCATTCAAATATGCGTTAGATCTGGCTCAACACCTTTGGGCAAACAACAAGGTGGCAGAGTTTCATCTGTTCTCTCATTGCAATCATGGTATCGGTTTGGCTGAAAATTATGATGATATCAAAGTTTGGCCTGTCTTGGCAGCAAATTTTTTAAGAGAGAATTTTTAAAGAAAACTGTTTGTAAATAAATAAAGGGGCGAATCAAAAAATTTGATTTGCCCCTTTTGTGTGCTGAAAAAATTAATGTTTAACTTTTAACGGAATTTTTTCACCGTTTTCCGCTAATTGGACATAGGTGCATTCCAATGTCAAAAATTCTGTTCCTGACTGGAAATAACCCTTTATGCGGAATGACACGCTGGTTGTGCCGTAGGTGATTTGGTCGGCATAGAAGTCAAGCATAGTACCGACTCTGACCGGCTTGGTGATGCGCAAGTTATCTATGCGGTAAAGTGCCATGTGGTGAGAAGTTTCTGCTAATCTCATTGAGAAAAGCGAACCTGCTTCTGCCACCCATTCGAGTAATCTGCCTGCGAAAAGTCCGTCGCTTAAACTTACATCCAGGGTTTTGCATAAGCGATTGGCGATTAAAATACCTCTTTCATCCTGCTGCAACAACATTTTAGAACTTCTTTCCTCTTATGAGTGCATTGGGCTGCTCGTTTAATAATCTTAAAAGTGTGGTCAATTCATCAATTGCGCTGTTCAATTTAGATAAAGTATCTTCCAAACTTACAACGCTGTTATTGACTGATAAACTTGTATTGCGTATTGAATCGGCAGTTGCGCCGACTTTGGCTTCTTCGATTTTTTGTTGCAATATGGCTGCCAATTTCTGATATTCAAGCAGAGCCTTGTTCAAATTCAGATAAGTTTCGTCGATTTTTTCGGCAGAGATTGTGCTTAAAGAAGCGGTAATTTCACGCACAGAAGCGATAGATTGCTGCAAATCTTCCGAGTTGAGCAACTTATCCGCAGAGGCGGTGGCATTCTCTAAATTTGTTCCGATTTTGTCAAAGTCTACCCGATTGAGTTTTTCAACAATAGAAGCGATATTTTTGCCGATATCGGAGAACATTGACGGCATAGTTTGAATATAGATCATCTGATTGTCTTCATCATCCATGTATGTCGGTTTCGGAATCAATTTTGACGGGTCAGCAGGTTCTCCGTAGTAGTTCATTTCCATGTATTTGTATCCGGTGATTCCGGCGTATTCCATTCGGACACGCAAACCCTTATTGATTTCGCTTTGGAGATAGTTTGTAAAGGCGATTTCCGACTCTTTTTGAGTCCCGAAATACTTGTGTTGGCTGATAAAAGTATGGGGGTCAATTTCCATGATAATCTGGATTTGGTTAGTATTCATGATAATCATAATATCGCTTACTGAACCGACCGGAACGCCCTTGTATTTGACTTGTGCGCCTTTTTCCAGCCCCTGAACTGATTCACCGACCAGAGTAACAAGTTTGATTTTTTTGTCAAACATTGACGCCCCGCCCAAAAGAAAGAGCATCAGCAGCAAAAGAATAATGCCGCTTGCTACAAACAATCCGATTTTGAACTTATTGACCTCTGCCATTTTTTTTGTCCTTTATCTTTAAAACAAGTGTCCCATGCGATCTTTTTTGGTTTTTAAATAGTCGGCATTTTTGCAATTCGGCTGAATTACCAGCGGTACTCGTTCATTAACGACAAGCCCGAAACCTTTAAGCCCGACAATTTTGCAGGGGTTATTGGTGAGAAGTTTAATAGATTTCACGCCTAAATCCTTGATGATTTGTGCGCCGATTCCGTAATCACGCAAGTCGGGAGCGAAGCCGAGTTTGATATTGGCATCGACGGTATCTGCACCCTCATCTTGATACTTGTAAGCACCGATTTTATTAAAAAGTCCGATACCTCTTCCTTCTTGACGCAAATAGACCAAAGCTCCGCAACCGTATTCAACAATCTGCTTCATTGCAGAGTGGAGCTGTGAACCGCAATCGCAGCGGAGTGAACCGAAAACATCACCGGTTAAACACTCACTGTGAACTCGGATTAAAACATCTTCTTTGTCCTTCAAATCGCCGTAAGTTAAAACAACATGTTCCTGATTGTCCAATTTGGAACGGTAAGCGGTGATTTTGAAGTGTCCGAAGCAGGTCGGCATTTCAGCAGTTGCTCCGCGTTCAATCAAAACTTCGCTTCTGCGGCGGTATTCAATCAAATCGGCAACGCTACAGATCTTTAAATTGTGCTTTTTTGCAAATTCAAAAAGTGTATCAAGTCTGGACATGGTGCCGTCTTCATTCATAATTTCACAAATCACTCCCGCAGGAGAAAGACCTGCCAAACGAGCCAAATCGACTGCCGCTTCGGTATGTCCTGCTCTCTGCAAAACTCCGCCCGGCCGTGCGACCAAGGGGAAAAGGTGTCCGGGAGAGATAAAGTCATTGAGAGTTTTCTCCGGGTCAAGGAGTTCTTTGACCGTTTGCGCTCTGTCGTAAGCAGAAATTCCGGTGGTAGTACCGATTTTTGCATCAACGCTTTGAGTAAAGGCGGTGCGGTAAATATCGCTCATAGATGCTTTAGATTCAAGTCCGAGTTTTGTAGCTCTCTCGTAGGAGAGGGGGACACAGATAAGACCTCTTGCTTCTTTCGCCATAAAATTGATTGCTTCGGGAGTGGCAAATGAGCCGGCAATCACACAATCGCCCTCATTTTCTCGATTTTCGTCATCGGCAACGACAATCATTTCGCCTCTGCCGATAGCTGCAATTACATCTTCGATTGCATCAAATTTCATATCCATAATAACAAAATCCTTTCAAAAGTTATG
>JAZRSP010000218.1:0-12296 GCA_045651565.1 Victivallaceae bacterium
ATTACTTTATACGCCTTTTCGGCAATTTTATCTGCTAAAGCCATAATTTACTGTCCTTTCTGGAAATAATTTTATAATCTTCAAAAAATACAATAAACCAATTTTAAAATTTTTCAAGTCTATCTATCAAAAAATTGATAATTTTTATAGGGGGAGACTTGCGTTGTCTCCCCCTATAACCCCCTCGACGCCAGAACAAGTTCTGGACTTCGAGGAAATTCATAGGAGAGATACACTTCGCTTCTCTCCTCTAAATTTCCCGTCTATTTATTTTTTTGCAGGAGAGAAGAAAAACTTTTTTCTTACTTAAAAGAGAAAAAGTTTTTCCTCTCTCCTGCACCTCTCACCTTTTCAAAAAAGAAAACTATAAATTATTATTCGTGTAAATTCGTGTGCATTCGTGGTTTTTATACAAATGTCGGACATCACACTCCCAGAAATCTCATGTTTCCCAAAGTTCCCAGGCATATCGGTATAACTCTCCAACCATAGCATGCCTACCCATGACTGTCATTGCGAGACCGCTTGCGGTCGTGGCAATCCAAGAGATAAGAACCGTCAGGTTCGCAAAAAAATAGTGGAGCGAAAAATTACTTTTCGCTCCACACTTACTATAATTACCTGTCCTCCGTAGACTTGGCGAAGGAGAATGCATTCTTAATTTATTTTGTATCTTATGACTCTACAACCAGGTGGGAATGCCCACAATCCAATATCACAATTCCTCGGTACTCGAACTTCTTTTAAATTGTCGCACAAAGCAAACGCACTACTTCCAATTGTTGTCACGCTATTTGGAATTGTCACGCTTTGCAAATTTTTGCAAGAAGAAAACGCCCAATCTCCAATTGTAGTTACGCTATTTCCAATTGTCACGCTTTGTAATGAACTGCAATACCGAAACGCCTCCTCTCCAATTTTTGTCACGCTATTTGGAATTGTCACGCTTTGCAATTCAAAACACCAACGAAACGCTCTATCTCCAATTGTAGTTACGCTATTTCCAATTGTCACGCTTTGCAAATCATGGCAAAAAGCAAACGCACAATCTCCAATTGTAGTTACGCTATCTGGTATTGTCACGCTTCGCAAATTTTTGCAAGAATAAAACGCACTATCTCCAATTGTCGTTACGCTATTTCCAATTGTCACGCTTTGTAATGAACTGCAAAACCGAAACGCACCATATCCAATTGTCGTTACGCTATCAGGTATTGTCACGCTTTGCAAAGTATCGCAATCATAAAACGCACTATATCCAATTGTTGTCACACCGTCAGGAATAACACATTCAGTGATATTTTGATTATCACATTTCACCAGTGTTTCATAATCACTTGAAAATCTCATACCTTGCTTTATGGCAATACATATTCCCAATAATTCTTTTGCTTGTTTATGATTGTTTGAACTTGATTTTTCTAACCATAACATTGCATTAGTATCATCTTTTTGTGATAAAAAATATTTCCCTAACTCACATTGTGCTTTTGCATCATTCTTTTCTGTTGCCAATATATAAAGGCTGATTTCTTCTGATTCAAGTTGTTTTTTTGCTTCGCTATGTCCCTGTTCTGCCGCTTTTCGCCACCACTTTATCGCTTCTGCATAATCTTTAGAGACCCCATTGCCGTTTTTATAACACACTCCTAAATTATTTTGCGCTGCGGCATACCCTTGCTCTGCCGCCTTGTGGAACCATTTTACTGCTTCTTTCATATTTTTTTTGATGCCTTTACCAAATGCATAACATACACCCAATTCAAATTGTGCGGTAGCATCTCCTTGCTTTGCCTGTTGAAAAACCTCTTTTAAAGAGTCAGCATAAAGAATTGAATACAAAAATACACTTAAAATTGCAATAATTATTTTTAATTTCATGATTTTCCCTACCTGTAATTATCAGTATTATAATTGTGGAATAATATAATGTCTATTATTTTTTTTACAAACAAAAAAATAAAGTTTTTTCTAAAAAAAATTATTCGTGTAAATTCGTGTTTATTCATGGTTTGATTTCTGGATTGCTTCGTCACTACGCTCCTCGCATTGACAGTCATGGGTAGGCGCATACTATGGTTGGAGAGTTATGCCGATATGCCTGGGAAGTCTGTGAACCCTGAGATTTCTGGGAGAGTGATATTTGACAGTTTTATAAAACCACGCATTTACCCGAATAATAATTTTAAAAAGGAGATTTGAGTGGCGTCGAAAATCTCCGTCAGTTGGCACCCCGTGGCAAAAGATAAAAGCATCATTCCGCAAAAAAGCGGGATGATGTCTTTTAATATTTTGCCACATTAGCACTCACCAAACCGCCTACGACAATCCCACTCACAAGTACCCCAGTCCAGAACTTGTTCTGGTTGCAGGGGGTATGGGGGGGCTGCAACCAAGCCACCCATAATAATAGCGCACTTGCCGTATGTTTTGGTGCTGCAAACAGCTCCCCAAGAAACATTCGTGGTTTTATAAAATTGTCCGACTGTTTCAGTCGGACAATATATCCGTTAGTTGCAGTTAGTTGCCGTTTTTACTATATTTTTCGGTTGAATGACGGGAGATATTATTTAAGTTTGACGCGAGGAGGCAAAGTGATTTTGACTTCGCCATTTTTATAGGCTTCAACTTCGATGAGCCCGTAAGCGCAGGGGACTTTGCCTTTTGCGTATTCGAGGTCGCCCAAGTCGGGTTTGACTTCAATCAGACTTCCTCCGGGTTCGAGGAATTTGACACCCAAAATTCTTTCGCTTAAAAACGGGGCAGGGCCGCAGCTCCAACCGTGGCTCAAACTGTGGCGGAGTCCTTTGTAGCAATAATTGCCGAAGTCAGCATGCAAATCGTCTTTGCCTGCGACCGGAAATTCATCAATTCTCGAAGCGTTTTTGATCCAATTTAAGTCAAAATCTTCCCAGAATGTACTTGCACCATAGTCCAGCATTGCACCGTAGTATTTTCGAATTAAGTCCAAAGCCGGCACGGTATCTTTGGCAAGCAGCATATAAAAACCGTAGAAAGTGCTTACTCCATTAAATGGATTGTTTTCCAAAACATCTCTTCTATCGGCAAGTTTGACTATACTTTGCAATGCCGCAGGGGCTTTTCTGCCGTCGCAGTCGGGAATGTGAGTTCGGAGTAATTCGACTTGGCTTAAAAGGTATGAATTATCCTCATTAAATACCTCAAAAATTTTCGCTCCGTTCTCTAACATCCAAATCAAAAGTGCCTGAATCCCTGCATGTTTCGATTTTGGATTATCTTCATTGGGCCAATCCAGAAATTTCCAATCAGGCATAATTTCTGCTCCGTCGGGAGCGACAAATTCGGCGTACTGTTTTATGGTATGGCAGATATAGTCTTTGTGTTTAAGCAAAAATTCTTTATCTCCGCTTGCCATGTAGTAATCGTAGAGGCAGATAATAAACCAGCAACTGTAAGTCCAAATCCCATTCATCGGCTTATCAAGCGGGGTATATTTTATCATATACTCTAAACTTTTTCTGACCAATGAATAATCGGAATAGGCGCAGAACATGCCTCTTAATTCCGGGTGCATATCGCCCATCCAAATTAAGCGGTCACGCTTCGATCCGTCATAGATATAATCCTGCAAACACAAGTGAAGCGTGCGAATTGCCGTTTTCCAGATTTTATTCAATCTCTCATCTGAACACTCAAAACTGCCGGTAACTTCCAAATTCGATTCCAAAGCAACTGCGATTAAGTTAAAAAGCACCAACGGTTCTTCGCTTAAATTAGTGATTTTGATAAACCTGAAAACGGTATTGCCGAATTCATGCATGCCGATATATGGCAGTATAAGATCGGTATTAATAATTGAATGGTCTTGATTGGCGTCGCCGATGAGTTCGCTTACTGATTCGCCGAAACGCAAATTGACTTTGCCTGCTTTCGCCCGTCCGACAATGCGAACTCCGCCATGAATTGACATGCCGTAATCTACATATAAACTCCCCCCAGTCGGCAAAATTGTCATCTCGCCGACATTGTGGCAGCGAATTTGTACATCATCATTTCCGACTAAACGGTCATAATTTTCGACTCCGCCATCTGCCTTTAAAATTTTCTGTATCGGGAGGTAATAACGGCGGCGATCATCGATAACGGCATGTTCTAAAAAAATCATGATTTATTAAGCCTCAAAAGTTTTCATTTTTTGTGCAGCGAAAAGCAAGCAACGTGGTACATGGAAGAAAGTTTTCCACTTGCCGCCCTTTAAGGTATGAGTAAGTTCGCCTTTGCGGTTGCAGTAAGCAAACCATTCACCGTATTCAGGGTCAGAGAAGTGATCCCACATGTACTTATCAACTTTATTGAACCAATCGACAAACTTCTGATCGCCTGAAACACCGTAAGCATACAAGCAAGCCAAAGTCGCTTCATTGTGAACCCACCAGAGTTTCATGTCATGCTGCAATTCCAAGTGCGGTTTGCCGAGGGCATCCATAAAATAGAAAATTCCGCCGTGTTCTTTGTCCCAACCGAAGTTGAGGGTATTTTCGATAATTTGCAAAATCGCATTAATTTTGTCCTGATTTTTTGCCTTGTCCTGTTCCAAGTAGTTGAGCAGGAACCACATTGCTTCCAAGACATGTCCAGGATTCATCTGGCGGCCGATACTGCTTTCCAAATCGGGTTTGTCGCTGTCCATCGGCATATTTTCAAATACCAAACCGAATTCTGGCGAATAGAATTTATTAAGCACCATATCTACCGCAATATCCATTGCATCATCAAATTCATCGGTGTCCAGACACTCTTTCATAATCAAGCCCAAATTTGCCATCATCATATAATGACCGAGCGAATAATAGGGAGTTTTTCCTTCAAGTGACTTATTCCATTGCAAAGCACTGTTGCCGGATTTTGCGCGTTCGACATAACTTTTCATCGCTGCTTTCGCCGCTTCGGCATGGAGTTCTTTGCCGGTAATTTTGTAGAGTTTAGCTGCTCCCATTGCCGCGAAGCAGTCAGAGAATAAACTGTACGGCGCCATAGCAGGCACTCCTGCTCTATTCAAAGCAAAATAGTATCTGCCATTCACATCTTTGCCCTTGTTGTAGAGGAAGTCAAAACCCTTTTCGGCAATTTCCACATATTCAGCTTTTTTGTGTCCTGCGAGATAAATTTCAGCAAACATATAGACAATACGCCACTGCATCCACATATATTTCATGGTGTCATAGACGCTTCCGTCACGCTCAAAAGAGGTAAAATATCCACCGAATTCTTTGTCAACACAATTCTTTTCCCAGAAAGGAATAACTGAATTTACAAGTTCATTTTCGTATCTTTTTGCACATTCCTGCCAATTCATGATAAGTAACTCCTATTTTTGACTTTCCAAATATTCCTGATAACGCTTGTAAAGTCCATGTGCCGCATGATAGCAAGAATTGGGACTCATGAAGTGTGAGAATTCAAAAGTTAAAGCATTGGAAATACCGGCTGATTCCGCTGCTTGAAGTTTCCACCAGAGTTTATCCCACTTGATCGGCAAAAACTTAATCGGCATGTCACGGTCAAATGTTTCAGCATTTGTCCAGCAGTCCATACCGTATTTATCACAAAGGCGTTTATTGATTTTCAAGAATTTCGGCAACTCTTCAAACTGTACATGACCGTCCTGGAATGCAATAATATCAATCAGACCTTGCAATTTAGACAAAATTCTTTCCCATTGTTCTTCATGAAGTTTGGCATCGACAGTAATTTGACCTGCGATTTTCGAACCTCTCATAAAGGGAGAAATGATAATTGGCAAGTTATTGGTTTTTTCCTTTAAGCGTTTAGCCACATCACGATAGCAGTCAGCCGCACGATAGCCGTCTCCTGCAATTTCCTGTGCTAAATACCAACCTGAAAATGCCGGGTGTTTGCCGTATTTTTCGATAATTTCATCGTTGACCTCCTTAATAACTTTCGCTTCTGCGTCGGGGTCGTAATTGGGATCAATTGCTGAAATACCGAAATCGTAAGTTCCACAGAAAAATTTCATATCATGCTTCAATGAAAGATCCAAAAACATCTGAATCAGGTCGGTTGACGGCGGGAAACATGATTGTTCTCTTTTTAATACTTCACTGGGGAATGTCATTTGACGGCGAAGTCCGCAACGAATGAGTACGACCATGTCGATTCCGACTGCTTTCATTGCCTGAAAATCTTTGTCCCACTCTTCTACACCCCAATTCTGGTGGGGGATGTCATAACTGATTTCATCTAAAAAGGTTGCTTTAATTTTCATTTTTTTCTCCTTGATTTATATTAATTTTTAAAACTTTTTAAAATTCTTGATTTGTGGATAAAATTCAGCCATTACCCGCAGATATTTTTCACTGTTAAATGGCGGCACTCCTGCTTGATAATGGTTAAAGTAAGATTTGCCGTTGTAATTCCATTTAATAATGTAAATTTCTGCATTGTCAAGTTTCACTTCGGGGAGTTTCTGCAAAGTATTTTCACCGACAGAGAATTCGCCTTCGGTAATTTTTTCCATGGAATCGCCATTATAAACTACATAATCTCCTGCAACTGCGAAAGGATTATCATTAACTGCGACAACCGCATGTGTGCCGTTTTCATTCGGCTCGCGAATACCGATAATCAGCGGCTGCTGAATATTTTTGATATAGTCAAACGCCAATTTTTTGCCGAAATAGTAATCAACTACTGCATCGGAAAATTGCGGCCAGCCGTCAATCATATTCCACCAGATAATACCGCTTCGGCGGTCACGGGTCAAGCGGAAGTTTTCAATAAAAAATTTCTTTGCTTCTGCTTGAACAATTTGCGATGCGCCGACAAAAGTTTCTACATCATCTGGAATTTTGCCCCAAACATTATTGACCTGTTTATCCATGAGTCCTAAACGGAATGCCCAAGGCCCTTCGACATCTCCGCAAGGCTGTGAAGCATGGCAAATCCAACCCATATCGCTATTGGCTTTGCTTTTTGACTTCAAAGTTTCTTTGTTGACAAATTTTTCCAATTTATCAAAATTCGGCATGCCATGGTAGCCGATTTCACTGGCAAAAAGTGCCGCCGGATCGATATAATATTTGCTTTTGTAGTAATCGCGCGGGCCCCATAAGTGATTTTCGGGGGCTTTGTTGCCGATGTCGTCGGTCAAAATATTCAGTGACGGCGGGAAATACGGTGAACTTGGCAGATAATCTCTGCCGGTATCATACAAACGAACTACCTCCGCTAAAACCTCACGGGTGATTCGGTTTTTCTCCGGCGAGAAACGCTTGCGCAAAATATATGACCAGGAGATGAAAACATCGACTTCATTATCTCCGCACCATAGTCCGAGTGACGGGTGTTGGCGTAATTTTTTTACCACACTTTCAGCTTCAACTCTTACTCGTGAGAGAAATTCATCATCTTGCGGATTGAAGGCACAGGCGAACATAAAGTCCTGCCAAACCAAAAATCCCATCTCATCGCAAAGATCAAAAAATTCATGGTCTTCATAAACTCCGCCGCCCCAGCAGCGAATTACATTACTGTTAGATTCTTTGAAAAGTTCCAGAATTGCCCGGAATTTTTCACTCTTTTCTTCACCGTGGAGAGCCTCGGTCGGAACCCAGTTTGAGCCTTTGAGGAATACTTCACGATTGTTTACATAAAAATGGAATTTACCATTGCGGTTTTCGTCCAGAATATCAGTTCGGCGAAGTTCGACAGTCCTGATACCGGTCTTGAATTTTTTGCAATCGACAATTTCTCCATTGTAAATCAAATCGAGTTCGACATCGTACAAATTCTGCTCGCCTTGCCCGATGACATTCCAGAGCAGGGGATTGTCTATTACAAATGTGCGGCAGCCTGAAATAAAACGCATGGGGAAGTGATGAGTGAAAGTCGAATTTTTGCACTTCATTTTCAATTCGCCCTCAAAGCCGTCAAGTTCAACTACATTGTCTGCTCGGAAATTCCAGTCAAGAACCATTCTTGCGCCGTTTTCAATCAGACATGAAGTCATCAAATATACATCAGTCCAAGCAATCGGTTTTTCTTTGATAATTTCGACTTTTCGCCAAAGCCCTGCGCCAACCAATCTCGGAAAAATATCCCAACCGTAAGTGTGTGCCGCCCGGCGAATAAAAAGAGCTTCATAGGTGTAGGGTTGAGCAAAATTTGCTGTCGGATAAGTATATTTTCTTGCTTCGGTAATCGGGCTTGAAATTTTTATTTTGAGTTCATTAACCTCTTTTAAATTTTCGGGCAACTCAAATTTGTGAGCGATGAACATATTATTTGCCGAACCGATTTTTTCGCCATTGACAAAAATTTCTGCAATCGTGTCGATACCCTCAAAATTGAGAAAAAGTTTCTCATCTTCCGATTTTTCAACTTTTGCGAAAGTGGTCGAATACTCCCAGTCAATAAACTCAAAAGGCCGCATTTTTACCGAATTATCACTGAAAAACGGGTCGTCAATAACACCGTTGCGATACATATCGGCAATGACATTTCCCGGTACTTGTGCAGGGATAGTCATTACTTTTTTGGTCAATGGATGCTGAAAAGTTAAATTCCAGTTGCTCAAAATCATTTGCTCCTCCTAATTTTGCTTTTTCAAAAGCACATAAGCTCCTTTTTCGAGAGTTAAAATGCCGCCGGCAATTTTGCCTTTGCCTGAAAGAATTTCATAAGTTCCGTCAAGTTTAACACTATTATCTTCTGAACCTAACTCACGGAAATACAATACATATCCGGCAGAAGATTCAAATCCTGTGATGCTTTTGCCGTCAGGACGGCTGCCGATAGAAGTAACTGTACTTGCGAAAACTTCCGGGCGGATTTCTTTGTGAAGTTTAATCATTTTTGCCAAAGTCGCAGAAGTTTCTGCACAAACTCTGCTTGGAGCAGTCCAGACCAGAATATTGGCAAAAAGCGCAATCGCACACCAGAATTCATAATCATAATCTCTTGGATAACGCTCGTAAACAAAATCTTTCGGCACATCATCGGGAGCAGGGACTTCTACTTGCAAAGTTTGAGTTCTGACATATTTAGCCAAATCCCACAAGTTGTGAAGAACCTTTTCCGGGTGATAACTTACTACGGTTTTGCTGTACAAGTAGCGGTTTTCCAGGAAGATATTACCGTATTCAAGGAAGTAGAAATATCCCGGACGCTGACCATTGGTGGTGTCTAAATTAAAGTATACATTGCCATCAGTTTCAGTTCTGACTCTACGAAGGAGAGATTCCAAAGCGACTTCGGCTTCATGTCTTTGTAATCTCACTCCGTCAATTTTTACGGTTGCAAAGCCGTATTTTTTGTGGTAATCAAGCAGCATATCGGAGAATTTTTTCCAGTCATTGTACATGCTTGTATAAGATGGCGCGCACCAAAGACCGAGTTTGATACCTGCTTCTTTTGCCGCCTTGACTGCGGGTTCGAATCCGTCCGGCAATCTGTTGGGAGAAATTTCCCAAAATTCCATATCCATAGCACGATTGTTGCTGGTCATTTCTGCCAAGCCGATACCGGTTTGCTGTGCTTTGCCCAAACATTTTTCCCAAGCATCATCAATCTGATAAATTTCTGCGCCGATTTTGCCAGCGGCAGCGATTTCTTCCAACATAAAAGTTGGGCTTGTCCATTCCGGGAAGTGTCCGCAACCCCAGGGATTGACCAGCACTGCTGCTTCATTTTCTTTCATCGGATAACGCATTGCCATGTATTTTTTTGCCATAGTGCTGAAATCATCATCTGCACTTCCGAGCAAGGTGGTGTGACGGTAACCGTACAAAATTTCGCCCAAGCGTAAATCTTCCGGAGCGATACCCCAGCAGCAAGAGTGAATTTCTCCGTCTTTCATGCGGAAGTCGTGTTTTTCGAAATCTCTGCGTTCAGTTGAGGGCGGAGCTTCCTGCAAGAATACCAATTTTTCGCCATTGTCATTGCCGAGGAAAAGCAAGTTGCCGTTGGCAGTGAAATCTCCTGCGGCTAAATCGTATTCGATTGTCATTTCATTGTGGTAGTCGGTACGGCCTTTGAATTCGACACTTTTAATACCCTTGAAGCCGTCTGCCAATTTCAGAGAATCGGCGCAGCATTCCAAATAACGGGGATTGAAGCGGCTGGTATTTGCTTCGCCTGACAAAGCCTCACGATGTGTCCAATAGCAATTTGGGATAACTTGGGTCTTAATCGAATTTCTTACTGAATAACCGCTGAAATCAGGATAGATATAGAAAATTCGGGCAAATTCAACTTTTTGAATAGCCTCGCCGAAAGAGATAACCAATTTAATGTGCGGAGAGTCAAATTGTACAGATTCAACAACTTCTGCACAAACCGGAGCAGTAATTGAATAATTTGTATCATAGTCGCCGGGCATATTGATTCCCAAAAAAGTTGCATCACATGCACTCTTATTTGCCACTGCAAATTCGACGCCGTTGCGATTTAAAGCGACAGTTTCAGGATAACCCTTGCTAATATCAATTTTTCTTGTATAAAATTTGTTACCGAACTCAACAGAATTTTCGTCCCATTTGACGAAAGCGTCTTGAAATACTACTTGATTCATAATCCTTTTTCCCTTTGTAAATTATTGAGGTTAAATTGTACTCAAACTTAATTTACACCGCTAAAAAATAAATACAAATTTTTTTCAAAAGAAAAAGGTTTTTTTATCTGACTTTTTTATCTATCAGGCATGTTTTTAATTTTTCTTTCCGCCACGGTAAATCAAAAGTGGGTGGTGAGGCGGAAAATTCAGAGTGAAATTATCTCCCAGTGCTTCATTTAAAGTTGCCTGATACCAATAACTTAATTTCAAATTGTTAATCGGATATTTCAGGTTTTCTGAACTATGAATTACGGTGTTGCTGTTAAGGCCGATAATTGAAATTTGTTCTCCCGCTTCCGACGGAAAAGTTCCGCCCTCAAAAATCACAAAAAATTCGCCGTAATCGGTAATTATTTTAATATTCGGCAACTCTTCGGCATAGACTGCCAGTAAAGAGAGGTTTCCGAGCGTGAGCTCTTCTCTTTTGCCGGTTGCACCGAGGATGACTACATCGTCGTAGTTTTGTGAGCGGCAATAACGGAAAGCCTTGCTTAAATCGTTACTCTCCTGTTCGGAAATATGGATGATTTTATCCGCATATTTTTCTCTTAATTTAATTGCCAAACTGTCTAAATCTCCGACAATTACATCCGGTTCCAAACCGAAACGCAACAGTTTTTCGGCGGCACCGTCACAGCAGATGACTCTTTCTGCATGTTTGAGAATGCTCAAAGTTTTTTCAGTAGCGGGGAATTCTCCGTCAGACAGTATCACAGTTGAATAGAATTTACACATTTTATTTTTTCACCTTTTTTAGCCATTGGAAGTAAAATATAATCGCATTGGCAAGCGCAATAACCCACATCAATAAACTTGAAATCGCACCACCCTCTTTTAAAAATATATTCAGCCACATAATGATTGAAACAAAATTTACAATCATCCACAAAAACCACTGTTCGACACATCTTTTTACCGTCATCACCATCGCCGCAACCGAAAGCACTGTGGTTAAACTGTCAAGTCCGGGAGTCCTTCCTCCGATTAGGTAGAGCAAAAAAGCATAGGCAATTACGCCGAATAAACTTGTCAGAATTAAGATGATTCTGCCCTTGTTCGACAGGGTGATTTTGTGAATTTCCTGTTCGGCATTCAAGTGATTTCGCCAGCAGAAAATTCCGACAAACATCATCGGGAAATAGTATCCCCAATTCAGCATTACTTCACCGAAAAGATTGTAGCGGTACGAAATTAAACCATAGCCGAAACTATTGATTATGCCGAAAAAATAACAACTTATTTTGCCTTTGCCTGCCCAGAGTGCATACCAAGTCCCGGTTAGAGCTGATATTATCCCAAGCAAATTGTCCTTCATGTAAATTGAGAGTGCAGCAATAACGATAGTACAAAAAAACATCCATAGAATTTCCGGCAATTTCCAGCCGCTTAATTCATGCTGAATAAAATTTTTTAAAGAAAAAGCACTCATATATTCCTCAATTTTTTGTTGTAACTTATATAAAATACCACAACTTTCAGTATTTTCCAGAAATAAAATAATTTTTTTTACGAATAATATTTGCATTTTGAGAAAAGTCAAGTATAGTAATTATTATCAAAATTATAATTGTACAAATTTAAAGGATTTCGAGATTATGATAGACTTAGAAGCAAGCAAGCAACCAAGCAAGCAAGCAAGCAAGCAAGCAAGCAAGCCTTTTAGTATATAATTTTATATTAT
>JAZRSP010000219.1:0-2747 GCA_045651565.1 Victivallaceae bacterium
GAAAATAAAGTTGCCACTGGCGTTCGCCGTTTGTACCTTATCCGCAATGAAGAGAAAAAAACAATCCTTTATTTCGATCGGATCGTAGACTTTGAATCGCCAATTCCCCTTGATGAGTTACAATATACTATACCTGAAGCTCCTGCAGCCGTTTGGAAATTGGAAGTTCCCAAACTGGAACGCGCTCTTCAAATCGCCAAACATCCGGAATTTAAGGCGTTGCCGGAAATTAGTCCTTACGACAGAAATGCTCAAAACTATGTCCGTAACCTTTTGCAGCAAGCTGTTGTAGACGACCTTCTCGGTCCAGCGCGTGGTCCGGAAGAAGAAATCGTCGGAATGAGTGTCCGTGATCGATATCTGGTCGGCAAACTTGCTCCGAAAGTACCATACGATGACGGATCCTCAGACTCACCTTTTACTGCGGATGATTCCGATGAAGTGCCTGCCGATTTGGTCAAAGTGGAAAATAAAGATCACAATGATCTCTCCAAATCCGCAGGCGGTGCAATTGATGAAGAAGATGATGCAGCTATTGATGCCAATAATAATCAATCGCTTGTACCATCTTCACTTGGTTTTACTTTTTGTATTGATGCCAGTTTGCCGGATTTGGAACTGATCGTTTCATGGGGGCGATATGAGCGTGCGGACAGTGAATTTGCTGTTAATCCTAAAAATGGCAATCCCGCACGATGCTGGAAACGTATTCCTTCCGGTGGAACAACAGTTCTGAAGTTGCAGGAAGGGCGTATTAAACCTTTTGTTATTGATAAAGAATCAGAACAAGTCTTCATTCAAGGTTCTGTCACCCGTGAGTTACCCAATCACTCTCGTCTGGTAACCCTCTTTCTGGTAAACGATCAAATCCGTCCCGATCAAAATCAGGATGCGGCGTGGATATTCCAGCCGGAACTCCGAGTAAAATCCCCAGAGGGTAAAGCAATATTTGTCCGGAAACCATTCTGGGATGTCAATGAGGTGGATGAAGAGCTTAAAGCCCTCAACATGATTTACCGTAAAAAGGTGGAATTCGCTGTCGGGCACGGAATTGCCGTTCATGCAATCCCATCTGTGGATGATTACGAAAAAGCAACGGAAATTCATACAGTAGTCATGCCCGAGTATGAAATTCCAGTTACAGAAACTCCCGGAAGCGAGCCGGAAGACCGCCCCGCAATGCAGCAGCTTTACAAAGACGGCTTGTTGGATATGCGGCATTTGGCAGAACTGCCCAAAGATGAATTGCTGGCTGGACTCAATATTCTGACCGATGATTATGCCGAATGGATCAATGAACAACGTCATAAAGCAGAAACCGCAGAATTGCAATACTATGCAGATTCCGCACAATCTGCTATTGAACATTGTGAAGAAATTTTAGATCGGTTACGGGAAGGCTTGCAGGTAATTGCAGATAATTCCCTTGCTTTGGATGCTTTCCGTTTTGCAAATCGTGCGATGGCTGATCAGCGTGTTCACTCCATATACGCCTTAAGCAACCGGCGGCAGGAAAATAAAAAATTGGCAGAATTTGACAAGCCTTCAAATCACTCCTGGCGTCCATTCCAGTTGGCATTTATGCTTTTGTCCATTCCTTCACTGGCTGATCCTGCTCATATTGACAGAACCAATCCTCTGGCGGCACACGCTGATCTTCTCTGGTTCCCAACTGGTGGTGGTAAAACAGAAGCATATCTTGGCGTAGCAGCCTTTGCAATGGGCATTCGCCGTTTACAAGGGGAACTGGGGGGCTTGGATGGCTCTCGTGGTTTATCAGTCATTATGAGATATACACTGCGTTTGTTGACAATTCAACAGTTTCAGCGTGCAACAACTCTTATTTGTGCGATGGAAAGTATCCGCAGCAAAGAACCGAAAAAATGGGGCGAGACACCGTTCTCCATTGGGTTGTGGGTCGGTCAGAAAACAACTCCCAATACTACTGATGAGAGCCATAACGCTATTGAAAAAGAGCGGGAACACCAATACGGTATAAGTTCCACTCCGGCACAGTTGACAACTTGTCCGTGGTGTGGTGCAGAAATTCAGCCCGGTAGGGAAATTGTTGTCGATCGCGAGTGCGGACAAACGCATATTTATTGCGGTGATCCGCTGGGACGCTGTGAATTCAGCCGTGCAAAAAATGAAATCGGTTTGCCGGTGGTAGTAGTAGATGATGAAATCTATCATCGTCCACCGACAATGCTGATCGCTACTGTTGATAAATTTGCGATGATGGCATGGAAAGGTGCTGTTAGAACCTTGTTTGGTAAAGTCAGCCAAGAGTGCCCCAGACACGGTCTTTTGTGGCCTGATGCAGATTGCAATGGAAACCACAAGAAAAAAGGAAAATACGAGGCAACCGTAGTCAAAGCTGTAAAAGAAATCCGCCCGCCGGATTTGATTATCCAGGATGAGTTTCACCTGATTAGCGGTCCACTCGGAACAATGGTTGGACTGTATGAAACTGCCGTTGACGATCTTTGTTCATGGCAGTATGAAGGAAAAACAATCCGTCCTAAAATTGTTGCTTCAACAGCCACTGTACGAAAAGCTGAAAAACAGATCAATAATGTATTTTTGCGCAATGTCAGTATCTTTCCAGCTCACGGCATTGATGTTGAAGATAACTTCTTCTCTGTTCAGCGGTCAATTGATAAACGCTGCGGTCGGCGTTATCTTGGCATTTGCGCCCCTGGTGCATCTCGTCCAGCTGTATTGATCCGTGTTTATGTAGCATTGCT
>JAZRSP010000220.1:0-5658 GCA_045651565.1 Victivallaceae bacterium
TGGCTACGATCCGACTTTGGTTGGATCAACAATTCTGCTTGGGCTGCTGGGTTTTGCCGATGACTTTGCCAAAGCAGCATACCGCCGCCGGGATGGAATTCCCGGTAAAGTAAAACTGCTGGGGCAGTTTCTGGTGGCAGGTGCAGCAGTTACCTGGCTCTTTTACATACCGGAATTTGCGCCTTATATGCGTAATTTGTATCTGCCGTTTGTAAACACGCCGGTATTTGCAGGCACCTGGGTGGCGATAGTGGCAATAGGTGCGATCGTTGGCGCCAGCAACGCAGTCAACCTGACCGACGGCAAAGATGGTCTTTCCACGGGGTGCATGATTTTTGCGACAATAGCATACGCAGTAATGGCATATCTGTGCGGACACCGGGTGTTTGCAGAATATCTGCT
Source organism: Victivallaceae bacterium (assembly GCA_045651565.1). Taxonomy (GTDB): domain Bacteria; phylum Verrucomicrobiota; class Lentisphaeria; order Victivallales; family Victivallaceae; genus RGIG5270. Next base: position 403 of record JAZRSP010000220.1, read on the forward strand.
GATACCGTTCATACCCGGCGCCAGCGAAGCGGTGGTATTTGCGGCGGCAGTTATTGGAGCATGTATTGGATTTCTCTGGCACAACTGCCACCCGGCAACGATGTTTATGGGCGACACGGGCAGTCTGGCACTGGGAGGAATAATCGGGTTGTTGTCGGTGCTGGTGCGGCAGGAATTTCTGCTGTTTATAGTAGGCGGAGTTTTTGTTATGGAAATTGTATCAGTAATGATTCAGGTACCGGTGTTCAAACTGACCGGCAAAAGGGTATTTCTCTGCACACCGATACATCATCATTTTGAAAAATTAGGCTGGACAGAAACGCAAATAGTAGTAAGGTTCTGGATTTTAGCCGGAATATTCGCCCTGCTGGCACTGGGAACACTGAAACTGCGCTGAAACAGTACTAAAACAAAGTTTCCCCAAAAACAAATTCTCACATACAAAACAAATTCAGGCACTTTTCTTTGAGCAAATAAAAAAAGAAAAGTGCCTTAAAATTTTAAGAAAACCATCTTATGCTAAATAGCAACCCTGCTTAAAAGCGGCAATATTTTACCCATAAAGCCACCTCCATAGCCTTCGGCTACGAAGGTTTATAGCCATAGTTGCTAAAAGAAAATGTCTTATAAATTTTCGAGCTTCTGCCGATACTCCTTCTCTGTAACTTGCAATTACCCCTCAACTTTTGCCAATGGATCAAGTTGCATACTCTACTATATTTCTTACTGAAACTCTGATTGCCCAAATTCCCTTTTTATTCATACGGTATACTGATTATTATTCTTGGCTTGAAATTTTTATCTGGTTGATTTCGTTCCAATAGAAAATAAAATTTTGTTGTTTGTTTTGCGGGTCAATACCGATAATTTCCACAGTGGCAGTTTTTGGGGAAATTGAGGAAATTTTTTTTACATTTTTCAGAGCATGCACGGCAAGCGGCATACCATCTATCCCCCAGGTACACAAATAAAGCGATTGGGCATTCTGTAATACCGCAACATAACCGAACTCACTTTTCCGGCAAGTTTCCGGCAATATTTCTATCGGGAAAGCGTGATAATATTTGCCAAAAGTTTTTACTGCATTTTCATCATATGCCCAACACGCTTCCTTTTTCAGGCAAACCTCTCCGAAACGCATTTTATATGTTCCGCAATCCAACCGGACTTTGCAAAAGTTGGCGATTTGGGCATAGACAAGATATTGTTTATACGGAAGTCTTACAGCTGCCCAGCGGGCTTTTATCCGCTGAAAATCTGTCATCAAACTACAAATTCCCCGTTCTGAACCATTAACATCCGGCAAGGATGGCGTTGCTTTAAAATATTTCCACCACTGCTGATGACTTTTCAGAACGACCATGCCTTGTTCAACCGACAGTTCTCTAACTTTTTTCATAACCGCTTCATTAAGTAAAACAGTAACCAATTCAACCTGTTCGCATGAATCGTCCACAATATCATGTGTGGTATAAACATCTTTTTTATTGACTCTTTTTTTATAAATTTTCTGCAATAATTCAAGACCGCTGCCATCCTCGGCTATGTAATCAGAAAAATAAATAGCTTCCTGTGCGGTAACCGAAAGACAAAAAACTCCAATAAATATAAACGCAATAATGATTTTTTTCATATCGTTTTCTCCCAGATGGTTTGAATTTCCGAATACAAGGTAAATAATTCATCCAGCACTTCCGGAGAAAATGCTCCCCGGAGCTCTGTCAGACAATATTTCCACAGCTTTAGTTGATTTGTTGCAATTTATTACAAACTATCAATATAAAGAAAAACGGAACCAAATCTTTAAGAATTGATTCCGTACTTTTTGCTAATGATGGAGTATAGGGGCTAAAAACAAACTCCATGTAACTTTAAAAAAAGTTTTCCAACGCTCAAGCCAGAACTTTATAAAAAGCATCTAATTCCCGATTGGTCATTTTCCGCAAAAATAATCTTTCAGGTTCAATAATCATAAATATTCAAAATCAATTTTCTTAGAGTACAGATTTTTCATATTGTTTTTACAGCTTTTCCGCAACCGAAAGAATCAGCAGATTGCCTTTTTCTTTCAGTTCAAAATTGAAATCACCATAGTCGCAACCTCCATACAGTTGGAGACTGTTATTTTCGCCCAAATACAAAGTGCAATCGTTCAAATCTATTACATCATCCCAATCGAAGCCGGATTTTTTGGTGGCAAGCAGGAAATCTCCCGTCATGCCGTAATCAAAGTTGATATTCAAATCCACCGCATAGCCCAAATCCTTGGTAACATCCCACAGCGATTGTTTTGCCTGCGATTTGTCATTAAGGATAAGTTCGACAGTTTCGACACCATCCATGCTGCCCACGAGCTTGGAACCGGATTCAATGGCAACCTTATCAGAATCAGCTGTACTGCCGGTGCGTATATTTCCGGTGATCTTGCTTTTACCGGTAATGGATATATTATTGTTTTCATATACAGCATATACAGCATAAGCATAGTCAGCTTTGGCTTTATCGGTAACCTTGGCAGTGATCACAGCATTATCTAAAATCAAGTTACCTCTGGTTATCTCAATCCCACTTGCATAATCTTTACCGGTTACGGAAATATTTGCCGAACAGACTATCTCATTCTTTTCATTGCCCTGATCATCTGTGTCACTGAATCTATCGGCTTCGATTCCGTAGGCTGATCCATTTTTGGACTTTACTGTAACAGTGCCTTCAAGGCGGTTATTCTGACAACCGGAAACTGTGTAAATATTGCTTGCAACACGAATTCCATAAGCATCAGAATAACCGCTGACCATGATTTTGCCCAGGTGCAAACCGTCTTTATCCACGATCAAATTACCGTCGCTGTAATGATCAACACGAATACCGTATGCCTTATTATTGCTGCTGGTAACAGAGAGATTCATTTTTCTCATATCATTGACTTGAAACCCGTTGTTCGAATAAAAACCGTAAGCAGATCCGGTTGCCGAAACTTTGATCGTATCAGAAATCTTATTGGCAGTAAAAGCGTTTGCGCTGTGGAAAGCATAACTTGCATAAGAGGTATTTTTATTACTGCTTTGGGCGGTGATGGTTTTGTTGCCGGAAATATTGCCGACATTGATACTGCCCCCGTTCACAGTGTATAATCCATAAGCTCCGGCATTGTACCCATTGGCAGAAATGTTCCATGCTCCGGTAATCTCCTCTGCAGAAATATCACCTTGAGCGTACACTGCTCCGGCATAAACTATGCCCTTATCCTGATTTTTATTTTGAGCGGAAACCTTCAATTTACTGGAAAATGTGCCGATGAATTCAAGAGTTTGCTGTATATGTGACTGATAAATCGCATAGGACATGATGCTTTCATTACCATTCCCCGTGGCTTGGGTCGTAATTGCGCCGGAAAGATTGGTGATCGTTGCCGAATTTTCTGCGTAAATACCATACGCTTCTGCTCTGGAATCGCTTTGTGCCGTTACCTGAACAGAGCCGGTATTTTTGCCGCCTAATATGAGGTCGGAAGCAGTATAATACAAATCATTGCCAGCCGAAATACCGAACGCCTTGACATTGTATTTATCTTTGACATTAACTGCAATGGAGCCGCTGAAGCCGTCAGTGATTACTAAATCATCGCCATCTTCTTTGCCATCTGTAATCAATGCTGCAGCACAGCTGCAGTCGCTGTAATCAGCATTACCGGTGCCTTTTACGGTGATCTTACCGGTAAGTTTTTCCAGAGTCAGAGACTCGGCAAAGATTGCGTAAGTTGTCGCCGTATTACCGGAACAATCACTTGTGATATTGAATTTGCCGGAAATATTTCCGGCGGTAAAATCTCCGGTTTTCAGCCCATATACGGCAAGCTCTCCATACGCTTTGCCTGAAACTGTGAAATTGCCGGCAATATCTGTTGCGGCACAATTAAGCCCCTGCGCGGTGCAATCCAAATCTGCGGCAATGATTCCATAGGCTTCAAGCCCTCCAACGCCGGTGTTTTGCCCCGAAACGGTTACATTCTGCAAAAATCTGCCACCCTGAATTTTCAAAGCGGTATTTTTCATATTATAACCGGCAACTATGCTTAAAGTTGAACCTTTACCGGAAACTTTCAGCTTTTTTGCCGCATTGTTGGAAACAAGTGTGAATTTTTCAGCACTTGAAGACACACCGTAAGCGTAGTCGCCGAAATCTTTTAAATCAACAGTAATATTGTTATCCAGCACCAGAGTATGTTGAGTCAAATCGGCATTTACGGCAGTAATACTGTTTTTAACAGTCAAATCAGCTTTGTCGGTAAAAACTGTATATTTTTTGTGGAGAGAGTAATCTCCGGAGGCTTTTTCCTGAATAACTTCAGCATCATCACTTAAAGCATTCTTGAGCATAGCCTTTACATAAAGATTGTTGCCCTTTTTGTAGAGTCCATAGGTATAAAGTTCATTACCTTTGATAAGATTATTCTGCATTGCATCAAACTGCGCATTGCTGAATAACTTTGTCCAGTCAATGTCATTGCTTTTACTGATGATCTTGAAATCCCCCAGCAAGCCGAACTCCACAGAAATACTGGTATAGGTTTGCGAAGTAATGCAACTTGCCTGCCACATGATATTGCTTTTTTGGGAGGCATCATTGATATTCAAACTCAAACTCGTTACACCGCTGAAACCGCCAATTACCTTGGAACCGGAATCCATATAAACCGTATCATTACCTTTGCCGGTACTGATCAAACCGGTCAATACAGAATTGCCGGTGATCGTAATTGTATTCTTTTGGGAATCTTCTGTATACAAGACAAAAGCATTCTGCTCATAACCTTTGCCGGTTACTTTGGCGGTGATTTTTGCATTGTCCAGAATCAAATTTCCGGAACCGAAAGATATTCCGTAAGCCTCTGTTTTTCCGGTGGCACTTACCGTGTTGCTGAATACAATATCTTTTGAAACTGAACTCAAAATGATACCGGTGGCACGATAGGCTTTAGAGGTTGCCGTGATAGAGCCTTCAATGCGGCTGCGGCTGGAATCGTACCCGGTGATTGTATCGGCAGACAAGCCGATTGTACCCCATTTCCCGACGGCAGAAACCTTGCCGAAGTTGAAGACCGGTGAATCAAGAATAAAACCTTTGTTTTCTCCATATTCCGCATATTCCACATTTATTGCACAAGCTGAACCATCACTGCAGGTAACGGAGAGGTTCATTTTACTCATATCTTTTATCCGCAGAGAGTTTTGTGCAAAAAATCCGTAAGCATAC
>JAZRSP010000221.1:0-6575 GCA_045651565.1 Victivallaceae bacterium
ATAGAAGCATACAACTCATTAACCTTTTCAATCGGAAGAATCTTGGTGGTAGATTCACGAACGATTGTGTCGGGATTGATGTCAGTGTAGGTGAATTCGGTACAACCTTCTGCGATAGTTTTAGCACCTGCGGTATAATAGGTACGATCGTAGAAGAAGCCTGAATTTACCTGAATAGTTGAGGTATTGCGGTTCTGGACAACCATTTCACCCTGTGCAAGACATTTTGCTTTACCGATAGAGGTCATGAAGTCCAAGTAACGGGTATTCCATTTGGGGTTGAAGTTCCAATATGAAGTGTGATGTGAACCATTACCTTCGATTGCGCTTGAGAAGAATGTACCCCAGTTTCTGCGGACGATAGTTCCGGTAGAGAAAAGGTCAACACCTTCGTTGTTTTTCCAACTCTGGAAGTCAACACCGATACGGTCATCATTTTCAGCGAAAATTTCGATAACACGGTAGGTAATTTTAAGTTCCGGAATGGGTTTGTCATACTGTTTGAGCATAGCAAGCATATCGTTTTTATTCCACTGCGAAGCTTTGATAATCAAAGCATTAAGTTCAGCGTCAACGATAATAGTTCCGGGAGCAATTGCGAATTGCGGATCGAGTTCAGAAGAACCGACTTGAATCAACATTTCACGCAAGTTTGCCGCCTTGCTGATTCTCGGGAAGTAGATAAAAGCGTCTGCTTCCGGGAAAAAGGTCAAACCTTCACGGTCGAGTGATGCGACAATTCCATCAATTCCTTTGCCCAATTCTGAATCTGCGAAGCGATAGTCTTCGGCAGAAACCAAAATTGCACCTGCGCCGTCAGCAAATTTAACAGCAGTAACCTGTGCAGGGCTGCTATTAATGCTCTTTGCGCCTACTGCTGCTTCCAAATAACTGCGAACTGCATAGGGATCAGCATTTTTCAACATATAAGGTTTAGTAATGACATAGGGATCAGTATTATCGCGGATAACTTTAATCTCTCTGGTTTCATCATTGACATCAATTTTGAATTGAGTCTGTACATGAGAAGGCGCATAACCGCCGGTAGGCTGATGGTTATTATCTCTCGGAGTTCCGGGGATAGCCTGCGGAGTAAGCACAATATCGCCGTTATTGCCGTTCTGATAAGGAGGCATCTGCGGAATTACGATATTATTTGCGGGAGTATCGGTAGCACAACCGCTCAAAATGGGGAGCAGCATTGCACTTGCGAGAGCGATAGAAGAAATATTAATTTTTTTCATAATGATATAACCTCGTCTTATTATTTCTGTTCATCTTTGTTCTCGTCAGCGGGTGTATTGCTGCGGAAGGGATTTTCAATTCTGCGTTCAACGCCGGTTGCAACACTGTCAGTATTGAAAACTTGTGTATCGCTTTCGATATCAACCATAGCTGCTTCTGCGGTGACGACGATATAGGTACGCTCTTTAATAGAAGTAGTGGTACTGAAAAGATATTTCAAAACCGGGATGCGGCAGAGAATCGGCAAACCGATAGTTTGTTCAACATCGTTTTCTTTTTCATAGATAGCCAAAACTTTTTCTTTGCCGAAACCGAGAGTTGCAGCACCTGCGAAAAGTGCTGAATTGCTCAATTCTGCACCGGTATTACCGCGTTCTACGACGCTTTTGAAATAGAGTGAGTAATCGAAAATCACACCGCCGGCTTTCTGTCCGTTTGCGTCTACTTTTTCCAAGCAGATAAAGGGATTCAAAACCTGGATTTCCATCTGCGGAGGATCTGCATATTTATTACCGTCAGCATCTTCGTAGTTACTTTTTCCGACATAAGTTCTGCCGAGAACATTCTTACCGATAGTCTGGTATTCTGGGGTCATGCTGACACGATAGATAAAGGGAGCGGTTTCCGGATTTTTGCTCTGGATTTCACGGAGCATAGCGAGTTCAGCTTTGTCGCCGACGGGGGTATTGATCATCATCAAAGAACCGGTAGCAACAGCATTTGCGTTACCAGACTGTTCCAAACAACGGATGAAGCTCATATCGAACTGGGGAGCAGTGAAAAATCCGCCCAAGCCCCAAGAACTTGATGCAATCGAAGGAAGTGCAGATACAAGTTCATTTACAACCAATTCACCGGCATTGTAACCGACATTCAAAAGGTTGACACCCGGACCATTTTTCCATGCGAGGTAGTCAAAACCCCAATCTTTGAGGTCGCTGTCACGCAATTCATAGTAGTTGACACGCAAACGAACTTGCGGAATGGGCTGGTCGAGTTTTTCAACCCAAGCGAGAGTGCGTTTAGCATTTTCATCCTGATCGCGCCAATAGATGGTATTGGTTTCTTCATTGATGAATGCCGCACCGCTGCTTGACATCAAAGTTGCATTGATGACATTTGCCAACTCTTGCGCAGAACGATAGCGGGGAGAGTAAGCAATTCTGGTCAAGCCGGTTCCGGCAATAGTTGAACTGCTTGCTCCGGCATTCTCAACTTTGCGATCCAAAACCTCAATAATTTCGTCAACGTAGGGGAGAAAATCAACCCCGGTTGAAACCAGCAATGCTGAGGTTTTGCCGTCTTTTGTATTGACACGGCGGACTGTTGAGTTTTTGTCGTAGCGCAAAACTGCCGAATTGACAAAGGGCAGAATCTCTTCTGCTTTTGCATTTTTCAATTCATAAACTTTGCTTTCGAAACGCACCTGTGCATCATTCTGCTGCAAGTGAATGGTACGAGTCGAATTGTCATTTGCCTCTACTGCAACTGCAGTACAGAGCATGGTCGCCGTCAGGACAATGCCGAAACGACGAAGTCCATAGTAAAATTTTACCATTTTTCTTCCTTTCTGTTAAAATTGATAAATACTTACTATTATTACTATATATTATAGAAATTGAAACGAAATAATTACCGCTTCATTTTTCTTTGTCATACCGGTAACAACACGGAAAAGAACTTCGCTGGTGAAATCTTTTTCATTCTTTAAATCGCTTCTTTTGCAGCGAATTTTCCAAATTTGTGGAGTAAAAGAGGTAAGTTCCAATGAGGTCAAGTAACTGAATTCAATCGGTTCGCCGACAGATTTTACCACACTTGCACGAGTTACGGCAAACTCTTGTTCATTGAAGTGAGTTGCAGTTTCTTCCGGAAGCAGAGCGACAAACTTTTTGGCATCATTGGCAACAAAAGCAGTAATTAAATCGCGCGCAAGATTATATTCTGCGGGGTTGATAGTCAATTCTTTCTCCGGGATCGGATTTTCTTTGACCACGACATTTACACAGGCAGTTGTGCCGAGAAGCATAAAAACTGCCACAACAAGAAAAATAACTTTTTTCATCATAAAAAATAGTTCCTCTATGAAAAATAGTTTTTAATAAAAATATCTTTTACTGTTAAGTAATTTCACTTAATATACCACTTTTTCGGCAAAAGTCAAGTTTTTTTTATACAAATTTTGATTTTTTTATTTTTTCACAAATGTTATTACAAAAAGTTTTTAACAAAATGAAATAAGTTTTCTGATAATAAGGAGCATAATTTTTGACAAAAAATGAAATTATTGCTTGAAATTACGGCAGAATTGTAGTATAATAAAGGGATTGTATTTATAATTTTTGATTAAGGAGCGTACATGTTGGAAACAGTATCATTTATCAATAAATATCTATCCGACTATATTTTAACATTTTTATTGGTCGGAGCGGGAATATTTTTTACCATAAAAACCAGATTTGTGCAAATTCGCTGCTTCAAAGAAGGCTGGAAAAATGCTTTCGGGAAATTTTCTCTTCACGGAAGCAGCAGCAAAGAGGGATTAAGTTCATTTCAATCACTCTCTGCGGCAGTAGCGGCACAAGTTGGAACAGGTAATATCGTCGGGGCATCAGGGGCAATTTTAATTGGCGGCCCTGGTTCAATTTTCTGGATGTGGATAATCGCTTTTTTCGGCATGGCGACAATCTATGCTGAGGCGGTTTTAGCACAGAATAGCCGAAGCATTGATGAATTCGGAATAATTCACGGCGGCCCGGTTTATTATATTAAAAAGGCATTCCCGAATTTTTTCGGAATATTTTTGGCAGTATTTTTTTCAGTAGCAATCATTGTTTCTCTGGGTTTTATGGGGTGCATGGTGCAAGCGAACTCAATCGGCGAAACCTGCCACAATGCTTTCGGCGTTCCGACTTATGTTGTCGGTTTAATAATTGCAATAGCAGCAGGATTTATCTTCATCGGCGGAGTCAAAAGATTGGCGATGGTTACCGAAAAACTTGTACCTCTGATGGCGATAATTTATCTTATTGGCGGACTTTTGGTCTTATTAATGAGAATCAACTATATTCCAGACACCTTTGCAATAATTTTCAAGTACGCCTTTATGCCGGAAGCCTTAATCGGCGGTTCAGTCGGACATGCACTGAAAACTGCGGTAAGTCAGGGAGTAAAAAGAGGTCTTTTCTCCAATGAAGCAGGTATGGGGTCAACTCCGCATGCTCACGCTCTGGCAGATGTACCGACACCGCATGTACAAGGAACTGTGGCAATGATCGGAGTTTTTATTGATACTGCGATAGTCCTGACCATGACTGCCTTGATTATTATTTCGACCATTTATGTCGGAAATGGACCGTTAGCGAATGCAACCGGAGAAACTTACAAGCAGCTTCTTGCAGAGTCAGGTTTGAACCAGACTAATTTGGTACAACAGGCAATTTCTTCGGTAAGTTCGACTGCAATCGGCAATATTTTCGTTGCAATTTGTTTACTTTTCTTTGCGTTTTCGACAATTTTGAGCTGGAATTATTTCGGAAAAATTAATTTCCATTATCTTTTCGGCAAGAAATCAGTCATCATCTATTCCGCAATTGCGATTTGCTGCATTTTCTGCGGAACGATGATGAAAAGTGATCTGGTTTGGGAATTGCAGGACATGTTCAATCAACTTATGGTATTCCCCAATGTACTTGCGCTTTTGGCATTATCGAGTATCGTGGTTGCCTCTGCCCGCAACAATAAATCGTAAGAAATTATATTTTCAAGTGATAATTTGCCGCCAATTCATCGACCAATGTCCCGTCGCCTAAAAGCAGCAAACCGTCACCATCCTGAATAACCGACTCGCCTCTTGCGAGGATAAATGTATCATTACGACGAATTAAAATTACCATAACTCCGGTCGGAAATCTAATTTCCGCCAAAGATTTACCGACAAGTTGAGAATCTGAACTTACAGAAAATTCTTTCATTACGCTTTTGAAACTGTCGGTAATTTCCAATTCCAAGGGGTTGCGTTCCTGCTTTTTAAAGGGGCTGTCCAGCTGTAATTTTTTAGCAACAAACATGAGAGTCCTGCCCTGAAAAATCACAGAAGTCAAAACCACAAAAAAGATAATCGCAAATAACTCTTGTGCCAAAGCAGCATCACTTTTTCCAAAGTAAAATAATGGAAATGTCGCAAGCACAATCGGTGCTGCACCACGCAAACCGACCCAGGAAATAAAAATTTTTTCACGAATATTCCATTTACTGCCGATAGTACACAGAAATACCGCCAGAGGGCGAGCCACAAACATCAATGCCGCCGCAATCATCAAACCTTTCCAGGAAACTTGGATAAGTCTATCTACCCCCATCAGCAGTCCCAATGTCATAAAAAGCATTACTTGGCAAAACCATGCCATTCCATCAGAAAATCTGCTAATTCCACGCTTGTAGTTAAATCGCAAATCGCTCATCGTTAGTCCGGTAATATAAGCCGCCATAAAGCCGTTGCCAAAGCAGCATTCCGCACCGCCGTAACTTAAAATAACAATCGCAATATTGATTACGAAATACAATCCCTCATATTCCAATTTAAGTCGGTTAAAAAGTATCTCCGCCAATTTACCGATGATATATCCCCAAAGCACCCCAACACCGATTTTTAAAATTAATTGCGGCAAAAAGAACCAATAAGCACTGGCAGTGGCTTTCTGAATAACTGAAATCATAAAGATTGTCATAAATGCCGCAAACGGGTCATTACTGCCTGATTCAAGTTCCAATAGCGGAGCCAGATTACCTTTTAAATTTACCCCTTTACCTCGCAAAATACCGAAAACTGCCGCCGCATCGGTCGATGATACCACGCTTGCCAGAAGCAAACACCACTCCAAAGGAAAGTGCGGCAAAATCAATTTGGCAATTCCGCCAAGAAAAAGTGTAGTTAAAATTACCCCCAAACTCGCCAAAGTAATACCGGAAGCGGCACAGCGTTTCATTTGACTCAAATTAGAATCCAATCCGCCAGAAAACAGAATAAAACTCATGCAGATTGCACTTATGAAATTTATGAAATCATAATTAGTTGCAAGTTCACTCTCCTCACTTGGGATAAGCAATCCGATCCCCAAAAACATCAGAAGTGCCGGAAACTGAAATTTACTTGACAATTTACTGGATAAAACCCCAACAAGTAATGCCAGAGCGATAATTGCTAAAATTATATGCGTTGCCATTTTTTCTCCCCACCCCTCAATTTTTTTTAACGCAATTTCAATGTAGCTAATGCAAGCAATGCAAAAATCCCCGCTAAAATCCAAAATCGGACAACTATTTGATTT
>JAZRSP010000222.1:0-4541 GCA_045651565.1 Victivallaceae bacterium
GGGGAGTCAACCAAACTCGTCATTCAGAGGCACTGAAAGTGCCGAAGAATCCAGAAAAAAAGGAGATTTGAGTGGCGTCGAAAATCTCCGTTAGTTGGCGAAACCGTGGCAAAAGCTTTATGGGGTCACTCCGTAAAAAAACGGAGGGACTCCCCTAAGATTTTGCCACATTAACAAACACCAAACCGCCCACGACCTGCCCACTCACAAGTACCCCAGTCCAGAACTTGTTCTGGTTGCAGGGGTTTGGGGAGCGCAAACAGCTCCCCAAAAAAGCGGCGTAAGCCATCCATAAAAACAAAAAAAAATCGGAATTTAGAGTTTTGCGGCAAGCAAAACTATAAATTCTTACTCTTGGTCAAGGGCTGTTGCCCTTGCGCGGATAGGGTTTTTAGGGGGAAGGATGCGTAAGCCTTCTCCCTAAAAAAACTAATTACAAGTGACTTTTTTTCCGCCGTTTTGAGCAGATTCATGACTTGCTTCGCAAAGCACCAAGTTATGCAAAGCGTCTTCGCCATTCAAATAGTTGCCTGACTTGACAGATTTTGCATGATTTTCGATTAACTGCTGATAGATATTTTTAATTTCGGCAACCTTAATAACTTCAACCTCACCGCAAACGTCTTTTTCCATACGGATTTTTACCGGTTCATCATCGTGACCGGAGAGCTGGAACATCGCCCCATAGTTTCTCAAAGTCGCCTTGTCGCCGTAAATTTCATAACCCAAGTTGCTGATAGTTCCTCCCAAACCGCCACGAAGTTCAGAGAATGCAACTTTGACCGAACCGGTCAAACCGGAAGACATTTTAAACTTAATATACGCTCCATCTTCGGCTTTAATATCCATAAGTTTCGGCAAATAAACCGCTGCAAGTTCAGTGATTACATCGTCAAAAATGTATTCTGCCACGTAGAAACAGTGACTTGCCACATCTCCGATAGGACCGCCCATCTCCTTAATATTGTTGCAACGCCAACTTTTGGCTTCCGCTTCGGCATAACCGAAAGCAAATTCCATGTGGAAACAGCAGTCATTAACCTCGCCCAACTCTTTTTTTGCAATCATCGCTTTTGCCGCACGAGTCCAAGCATTATAAACCATCATATGGTCAACAGTCAAAGAAACATTATTTTCTTTGGCACAAACAATCATTTTTTGCGCATCTTCGATAGAAATTGCAATCGGTTTCTCGACAATCACATGTTTTTTGGCACTCATTGCTTTAATTGCCAACTCTGTATGGGTCAAGTTATTAGTCGCCACAAAAACCGCATCAATTGCAGAGTCACTCAAAATTTCTTCAATCGAATCATACCACTTCAAATTCAAATTTTCAACCGCACTTTTGCGAGCAGGATTCACATCAAAAGCCCCGACCAATTCGGCATTTTCCAAATCAGCGAAACGCCCTTTATCGCAAGCGAACCCCTCTTTTGCAATACGATTTTCTGCAATTCCGCCGAAACCGATCAATGCATATTTTACTTTTTCCATAATATTCACTCCTTTGATACTCTAATTTGTATTACTTTTTTTTCTAATATAACACTATTTAATAACTTTGCAAATAAAAAACAGATTATTTTATCCACTGAAATTAAAGATCTTTTATAAGTATTGCTTCAAGTATTGACCTGTATAGGATTTTTTGACCTTGACAACTTCTTCAGGAGTTCCCTGCGCAACCACAGTTCCGCTATTATCGCCGCCCTCCGGTCCTATATCGATAATATGGTCGGCACACTTGATAACATCAAGATTGTGTTCAATTACAATGACGGTATTACCCTTATCACGCAACTGCATGAGGACTTTCAGTAGTTGTTTAATATCAGCAAGATGCAAACCTGTTGTCGGCTCATCCAAAATATAAACCGTATGACCTTTCGGCACTTTGGAGAGTTCCGCAGCCAACTTGATTCGCTGTGCTTCCCCGCCGGAGAGAGTTGTCGCACTCTGCCCCAACTTGACATAGCCAAGCCCTACCGCCTGCAAAGTTCCGAGTTTTCTTTTCAATGCCGGAATCGCATCAAAAAATTCCACTCCCTCATCAATTGTCATATCCAAAACATCGGCAATATTTTTCTTTTTGTAACGGATATTCAGAGTTTCCTGATTGAACCGCTTACCGTGACAAGTAGCACATTCGACATAGACATCGGACAGAAATTGCATTTCGATTTTCTTAATTCCGTCGCCTTTGCAGTCTTCACAGCGTCCCCCTTTGACATTAAAACTGAATCGTCCCGGGCCGAACCCGCGCACTTTTGATTCAGGGAGCGAAGCAAAAAGATTTCTGATCATGCCGAAAGCATCGGTATAAGTTGCCGGATTTGAACGGGGAGTTCTGCCGATTGGGGTTTGATCAATAATAATTGCCTTATCGACCTTTTCCATTCCCTCAACTGCCTGACACTTACCCATAGGCAAATCTTTGATTTTCTGATGTTTATTCAAAGCTCTGACCAGAATTCCATTGATAAGCGAACTCTTGCCGGAACCTGAAACTCCGCTTATACAGCAAAAAGTTCCAATCGGAATTTTGACATCAACTTTCTTCAAATTATTATGCTCGGCTTTTTTGATTGTAAGGAAATTTCCATTACCTTTTTTCCGCTCCTGCGGCACTTCTATCGCCAGTTTGCCTGATAAAAAATCACCGGTCAGCGACTTCGAAAAATTCGGAATTTCATTGCTATTGCCATAAGCAACAATCTCTCCGCCATGCACCCCTGCCCCGGGACCTAAATCTAAAACATAATCGGCTCGCCTGATTGTATCTAAATCATGCTCAACCACCAAAACTGTATTGCCGATATCCCTTAAATTCACCAAAGTATCAAGCAATTTATCATTATCACGCTGATGCAGTCCGATTGACGGTTCGTCCAAAATATACAGCACCCCGACAAGTCCACATCCCAATTGAGTTGCCAAACGGATTCTCTGCGCCTCGCCGCCGGATAAAGTTCCACTGACTCGGTCAAGCGTTAGATAATTCAATCCTACATCTTTTAAAAAGGTTAAACGATTACGAATTTCCTTAACAATATCAGCTGCAATTACTGCCGCTTCCCCGCTCAATTTCAAGTTGTTGATAAAATTCAAAGCCTTGTCAACCGAAAGCGCATTAAATTCATTAATCGACAAATTATCGACCTTGACCGCCAATGACCACTTATTCAACCTCGCACCCTTGCAGACCGGACACTCAACATTGGTCAAGAGAACTTTCAGCCGTTCCCTTACTGAATCGCTTTCAGTTTCCACCATTCGACGGCGCAAGTTCTCCAAAATTCCCTCAAAAGGTTTACTCCACAAATATTTTTTCCCACGAATTGTATAATAAAATTCCAGCGGTTTTTCTCCCGTTCCATAAAGAAGCATGTGCTGAATTTCGTCCGGCAGCTTGCCGAAAGGGGTCTTCAACATATCGGGGCAATTATACATTTCTGCAAGTTTCCTCAATATCATATTATAATAGATAATCAAGTGCCTCGGCCCCCTCCTCCATGCAGGAATCGCCCCATTATTGATTGACAAAGTCCGATCCGGCACAACCAATTCCGGGTCCATCACCTGCAATACGCCCAAGCCGTTACACTCCGGGCAAGCCCCGTAGGGAGAATTAAACGAAAAATTTCTCGGCAAAAGTTTACCGAAACTGATTTTGCAATCCGGGCAAGAGAGAAATTCACTATGGCGACTCTCAATAAATTCGCCCTTTTTATCGCCCTCAATCAAAAGAATCAAATCGCCTTTACCATGCTTCAAAGCAAGTTCGACAGAGTCATTTAATCGTGATTTATCCAAATTATCCGAAGAAAGTCGGTCTATGACCACCTCAATTGAGTGTTTTTTATTTTTTTCAAGCGCAGGAGCTTCACTTACGGGATAAAGTCTGCCGTCAATTCTGACACGCACAAACCCTTCTTTTTCAATATCTTCCAAAACTTGCAAATGCTCGCCCTTTTTGCCGTCAATTATCGGAGCAAGTACCATAAACTTTTTGCCGGGCGGTAAATTTGATAAGTTTTCAGTAATTTTTTCTGCATTTTGCGCTTCAAGTCTGCGTCCACATTCGGGGCAGTAAGCCACCCCGACATGGGCATAAAGAAGCCGCAAGTAGTCATAAATTTCAGTTACAGTCGCCACCGTAGAGCGTGGAGATGATCCGGCATTGCGCTGCTCAATTGCAATTGCAGGAGAGAGCCCCTCAATGTGTTCGACTTTCGGCTTCTGCAAGCGGTCAAGGAACTGGCGGGCATAAGCGGACAAACTCTCGACATAACGCCTTTGTCCCTCGGCATAGATAGTATCAAATGCAAGTGAAGACTTCCCCGACCCCGAAAGCCCTGTAATTACCACAAACTTATTTCTCGGAATCGTAACATCTATATTTTTCAAATTATGTTCGGATGCACCGACAATTTTTATATTTTCCAGCATAAAAAACCTCTTTTCTTACCATTAATATACTACCTTTTCAAAAAAAATCAATTTCATTTCTCTCAAAGTAAAAAAATTATAAACTTTTT
>JAZRSP010000223.1:0-6530 GCA_045651565.1 Victivallaceae bacterium
CCATAATAAGCTCCTTTTATTTTAAATCTTTAAATTTTCTTAAACTGTATGCAGAAATTTCCTTTTCAAAGGCAGCACCATTCGCCGTTTTGCGGTAAAGATAAACCGGGTGAAGCACCTTTTTCTTGGAGTTAAGCACCATATCTCCGCAAACACTCGGATAAGTCGGTGAATTGCGAAGTGTATAAGCAACCATGTCAGAAGTATAATTGTCCTTTAAACCTTTGGCAACTAAAAATACTGCATCGTAAGCAGTTGCGCTCAAATCATTAGGGGTACGATCATATTTTTTGCGGTATTGTTCAATAAATTTAGAGTTGTATCTGCTTTCATTATTCACAGAATAACTTGAAGTAAAATAAATATCTCCCCTCAAATCGCCCATCGTCTGGAAATTATCGCAATTTAAATTGTGAAAACCGACAATTGTCCCTGCGTATCCATTATCTCTGGACTGGCGAATAAATCTGATGGTATCCCACACGCTTGCTGGAACAATCACCGCATCGAAGTCGCCTCGGACGAGTAATTCAATTTGCGGTGTAAAATCTTTTGAGTTCGGCTGATAGAGCAAAGTCACCGCAGTTTGCTGCGAGTGATAAGAGAGAAATTCACTACATCTTACGCCCAAAGTACGATTAGTATTATCGGCGGCTTCTTTGTCAATCAAAATCGCAATTTTCTTGTATTTTTTGAGGAAATATAAGTGATAAATAACCGCCCCCGCCTGTTGTGATAAATTCACATTGGTTCTGAAAGTATATTCGGTAAACTCACCCAACTCATCACACATTGCCGCTGAAGCTACATAAGGAATTTTTAATTCTTCTGCAACTGCCGAGAGCGCGAGAGATTCTTCATCAGAATATCCGCCGATAACGGCAATAACATTATCATTTTCGATCATATCACGCATCAAAATTTCGGCAGTTTCGGCATTACCCTTGCTGTTTTTGACCATAAGCGCAACCATTCTGCCATCGATTCCGCCTTTTTTGTTGATATTCTCCACCGCCAAATCAATACCGTTTCTAATCTGTGTTGCCGCTAATTCATTATCTCCACTCAAAGGCAAAATAACCCCGATTCGGATTTTATCATAGGCATCATTTACCTGACCGCTCTGACAAGCTGCAAGCAGCAACATGATAGCCAGAACCACAATCAACGAAACAAATTTTTTCAACATATTTTTTTCTCCATTCTAAAATCTAAACCAATCCCAAAAACTTCTACCGCTCTTACGATATTTTATTTTGCGGGTAATTTTCCATTGATAGCGATCATTTTGGCGAATTTTTTTAATCCAGTTGCCGTTTGAGTCAATAGAGTACGAACTTGTAAATTCCCCATCTTTCTGCAAGGTATCACCGAAATTTTTCTCCGACACAATCAAGCCGTCGCTATTATAAGAATATCGCACGACATTTTTCAATTCTCCTGCCGAAAAATACCGTACATACTCCAATTGATTCTGCATATTATAATCAAAATGCAATTCGCTGATTTTATTTTCCTTATCCTGAAAGACCAGAATTTTTGTCCGCTTCAATTCTCCGCAAACATCCATAACCGCAGAAGTTTTTTTGATTAATTCTCCTCCAGCGTAACTCTCAAACCTGATAATTTCTCCACTTTCATTATAAGCGGCTCTCTCCTCTGATTCAACCTTTTGAGACTGTCGATTAAAGAGTTCTACTTTTTCCAATTTTCCTGCGTCATTATAAGAATAACGGAATGAATAAGGCACATTATTTTTTTCAAATTGAGTTTCAATCAACTGATTTTGCTCATTAAAAATATAGGTCAGCACCAATTTATCAAAAAGATATTCTTCAACTTTTTCAATCTCCCCTTTAAAATTCTTCTGACCATCCAAATTCCATTCATACGGAAAAAGCAAATCGGCTCGGGCATTTTGCCAAGCAAAACACCCAAGCGCAAAAATAAAAATAATTTTTTTCAATTTGTGAGAAAACATTATTTATTGTAAACCCATTGATTTTTAGCAGCATCGAAAGTACGGCTGACGATTCCGGAATTGAAAACCTCTTTATCAAGCAAGTTTGCAATTTCTACGGCACTGTCACTCATACCGATTTTGTCTGCCAATTCAGCAGCAGTCATAGAGAATTTATCCATTAAGTTAACCGCTTCGAGCACCTTCGCACGAAGTTCCAAAACTCCCTTGGCTGCCAACTTATAAGCCTGAACTCCAGGCTGATGGAAAGCATTGATATTGATAAATTCAGCATAAATCGCAACCGCACGCTCATAGAGAGCAATCAACATGCCCAAAGTATAAGTGTTGATGGTCGGAACTTTAATAGTAATAACCTGACGACCCTTATTGCGAAGTGCCAAACTCAAACCTTCGAGGAATCCATGGAGATAATCACCCATGTTAATATCATCGGTAATTTTGAGAGTATCGGCATCTTTCATAAGCTCTATAAAGGTTGCGAAGAAGTCATCACGACCGTCATTAAGCTGCTGGATAAAAGCGTGAGCATCAGTACCGCCTTTGTTACCGAAAACATTCAAGCCCTGATAAACAGTATTGCCGTCCAAGTCAAATTCTTTACCCAAACTTTCCATTACCAACTGCTGCAAGTAACGAGAAAGCAAAACCAAGCGGTCAGAATAAGGCACAATCACCATATTGCGATTACCTTTACCCTCACCGGCAATGTACCACATAGAAGCAAGCAACATTGCGGGGTTGCTCATAAGTTCTTCACGACGGGTAAGTTTATCCATAGCGCAAGCCCCATTCAGGAAATCTGCGAAATTGATTCCGCACAAAGCAGCAGGTACATGACCGACGATACTGGTTTCACTGGTACGACCGCCGATAGATTCAGCCATTTCAAAAACTCTCAAATAGCCGTTAGACTTGGCATATTTATCCAAATTGCTGTCAAGCATAGTGATAGCAACTGCATGCTTGCTGAAATCAAGACCTTTTGCCTTGTAAATATTTTCGAGAGCGGTGAGGTTATTTTTGGTTTCCTGAGTTCCGCCTGACTTGGAAATGCACAAGTGGAGAGTAGTTTCGCAATCCATAACCGCTGCGACATCAACTACACCTGCAGGGTCAGTATTATCAAGGAAGTAAATTTTCAAGTAACCGCGACGAGCGTCAGCACTCAATTCATTGTAGTAGGGTCCATTGATTGCAAACTGCATAAGCTGTGGTCCCAAAGCTGAACCGCCGATACCATTTACAACTACGGCCTCAAATTTTTTGCCGGTCGATGAAGTAATTTTGCCGCTGCGAACATCTTCTACGAAAGATTCAACATCTTTAAAAAGTTGACTTTTAGCATATTCAACACGGTCAGAGAAGTGAGTAACCTTACGATTTTCGTCGGGGTTTTTGATCATTCCGGCTTCAATATCCTTGATACCCTTAATGGCCTTGGCGAAAAGACCTTTTCCAGCCATTTCATCGAGAGATTTTTTACAGAACTTCATTCCTGCGAAGTTGATAGCGAAGTTGTTTTCAGCGTCATTGAAAGTAAATTCCTGTGAACGAGCCACATAATTGTTGTTCATTTTTATATCCTTTGGTTAAAATTAATAAAGTTTTTTGAATATTGGATAATATACCCCATTTATCGTCAATTTCAAGGTAGTTACTAAAAATATGTAATATTTTTTTGCGAGGGGATAGATAATGCAAATTGTCCCTCTGAAAAAACAAAAAAAATGGAGCGATTTTTCGCTCCATTTTTTTATCATTAAATTATTCAATTTTCAAGTTACGGTAATCTGCAACATGCTTTGCTTTACCGGCGGTTCTCTCCAAAGAATTCGGCGGAACCAATTGAATTTCAAAATGCAACCCGGTAATTGCCGCAATTTCACGGTCAATACGGTTTTTAAGTTTTTGGAGTTCATCCATTTTGTCTGAAAAAGTTTCAGGAAGCATTTCGACTTTTACCACTGCGCTGTCCAAATTATTCGGACGGTAAAGTTCAATCAAGTAATGCGGTGCAATTCCGCTAACTTTCATAAGAGCTTCCTCAACCTGCGATGGAAAAACATTTACGCCGCGGATAATCAGCATATCATCTGAACGGCCCTTGACACGGCTCATTCTGCGAGTAGTTCTGCCGCAGGGACACTGGTCATAGAATAATCTTGCCAAGTCACGGGTGCGGTAACGGATAATCGGGCATGCTTCTTTGGTCAAAGCA
The DNA here is from genome assembly GCA_045651565.1 of Victivallaceae bacterium. Classification (GTDB taxonomy): domain Bacteria; phylum Verrucomicrobiota; class Lentisphaeria; order Victivallales; family Victivallaceae; genus RGIG5270. Next base: position 4,203 of record JAZRSP010000223.1, read on the forward strand.
GTAATAACAAGTTCCCCCTCTTCTCCCTCTGCAACCGGTTCCAAAGTTTCAGGATTAACGCATTCAACGATGAAATGGTCTTCCTGGATGTGCATACCGCGACGAGCGGCACATTCACCGGAAACGCCCGGGCCGATAATTTCAGAAAGTCCGTAGTTATTGAAAGCTTTGACTCCCAAAGCATCTTCAATTCTTTCTCTCATCTCTTCAGTCCACTGTTCGCCGCCGAAGTGAGCAAACTTCCAGGCGAGGTCGCCTTTTTTGAGTCCCTTTTCTTTGATAACTTCAGCGATATTCAAAGCATAAGACGGAGTACAAATCACAGTATCAACTTTCGCATCCTGCAAAAGCATGATCTGTTTCTGAGTATTACCGCTTGATGCAGGAATAATTGCCGCACCGACCTTTTCGATACCGTAGTGAAGACCGAATCCGCCGGTAAAAAGTCCATATCCGAATGAAACTTGGGCTATTTGATCAGAAGTAAGTCCGCCTGCAACTAAAAATCTAGCACAAAGAGTTGACCAAGTATCTAAATCCTTTTTGGTGTAACCGACAAAAGTCGGCTTACCGGTTGTACCGCTGGAAGCGTGAATTCTGGCAAGTTCACTTCTGGGAACTGCGAAAAATCCGAAAGGATAATATTCACGCAAATCCGATTTGGTAGTAAACGGCAACTTTTTTAAATCATCAAGTGAATTAATTGAATCGCTGTCAATTTTTAATTCTGCGAATTTCTTTTTGTAAAAATCAAGCACCGATGCTCTTTTGACCGCCTCTTTCAGTCTTTTGAGCTGCAAAGCCTCTAATTCGCGTCGATCCATGCACTCAAATTCGGGCTGATAAATTTTATTAGGAATTACAAATTCCGACATTTTTTACTGACTCCTATTTAAAAAGATTGAATGCCTGAATTGCTGCAATATCTTCTTTTTTAAAAATATCCAAAGCAGCCACAGGGTCATCAAATCTAAAAACCATAACCGCTGTTTCTTCATGACCGAAAGTAAAAGCATACATATATTCAACGCTCAATTGATGCTTGTCTATCACCTTCAACAACTCTGCCAAACCGCCCGGTTTATCCACCACCGGCAAAGCAACCACATCAGTAACTTTGACAATAAATCCGGCTTTCTCCAAAACATCTTTCGCCTTGTCCCATTCTTTGACCAAAAGACGGAGGATTCCGAACTGCTGGGTATCTGCAAGCGACAAGGTACGAATACTCAAATCATTATCCTGCAAAACCTTGCAAATAGGATAAAGTGAACCCGGTTTATTCTCTACAAACAATGACAACTGCTTAATCAACATAATTAACCTCCTGCGTTTTATATATGTTCCGTAATTTTATCCACGACCAAGTTTAAAAGCTTCAACATTGACTTCATGAACCTTTTCGGGGAGAAAACTCTTAATAACTTCAATAAATTTCTCCTCTGGAATATCGGTCAAATACTTACTCAATGCACCCAAAAACATTGTATTTGCAGCTTTTGGGTTGCTCAATTTATCCAAAGGCAAGTCGGCAGGAGTAATTAAAACCCCTCCCTCACGAAGTTTGGAAATATTCACATCAACCTGGGTCGGCTCCATGACAACCAGATAATCAGTTTCTCCATGCGGAATCATGGGGCTGAAAACCTCATCGCCGAATCTAACTTCACTTGAAACCGAACCACCTCTCTGGCTCATACCATGAACTTCACTCTTTTTTACATCATAATCGAGAGTAAAGAGAATTTCAGCCAAAATATCACTTGCTTTCAGAACGCCCTGACCGCCAAGTCCTGCGAAAATTACATTAGTAACCTTGCTCATTTTAATTATTTTCCTTTCCGTTTAACCATGCCCAAAATACAGGGACGACGGACAATTACCACGCTCAAATCATTTGATGCCAAACGATTTTTCAACAATTCAACATAAGCCTCATAATTTGCGGTCGAATCGATAATATCCACATTATCAACCCCCATTGCTTTGACCACTTCTTCTATGACCAATTTTTTGCTGGGAGAATTATCCAAGTGGAAACCTGTTCCTGCATGTTCCTGCATTCCTGTCATAGCGGTAATTGAGTTATCGAGAATGATGACCACATGTCCGGTTGCAGGACGATTATAAACCATTTCTACGATACCATTAATTCCGGTGTGCCAGAAGGTACTGTCACCGATAACGCTTACAACTCTTCTTGCTTCATTCTCCGGCAAGACATGACGCATACCCAATCCGGTAGTAATAGAAGCCCCCATGCAGACACAAGTATGAACTGCTTCAAAAGGCGGCAAAACACCCAAAGTATAGCAACCGATATCACCG
>JAZRSP010000224.1:0-8535 GCA_045651565.1 Victivallaceae bacterium
GATTACCGATTACTACATACTTAATATTTTGGTCAATATTTTCCATTTTTCAAAAAAATAAAGCCTCTCAAAAAATCGAGAGGCTGAAACTTTTATTAGACAAGTTTAACTTCCTTAAACGCCTTTTTACCGGCCTTTAACATGAAGTCTGCGGAGTTGATTTTGTCCAAAGTTACACTGAAACTCGGATCGGTAACTTTTTCACCATTAATTGAAACCGCACCGCCCTGCACCAAACGGCGGCCGTCACTTGTAGACTTAACTAACGCCGCTTCCTGCAAAAGTTTACAAATCCAAATACCTTCATTTTCGAAAGTGCTTTTGGGCAAACTCACACTCGGAACTTCAGCTGCAACTGCCTTTGACAAATCAACATCTTTGATCGGACTTGAAGTTTTTACCTTGCCATCGGGATCAGCAAAACCGAATTTAGAACCTGCCGCCAAATATGCTTCAGTCGCAACGTCTTTGCCGTGAGCAAGCATAGTTGCTTCGAATGCAAGAATTTCTTTTGCTCGGTTGATATTGGCAGAATCGGAAAGAATTTCATCAATTTCTTCTACACTGATTGCGCTGAAATAGCACAAAAGTTTACGGAGTTGAGCATCATCGCAATTACGCCAGAATTGATAGTACTCAAAAACGCTGGTTCTTTCAATATCAAGCCAAACATTTTTTCCGCCTGCGGTTTTGCCGAACTTCTGACCGTTTGAATCCATAAGCAAAGGAATTGTCAAGCAATGCACCTCACGCTTTTCGTCAGACATTTTGCGTACCAATTCAGTACCGGCAACCATATTTCCCCACTGGTCTTGACCGCCCATTTCGAGGGTACAATTCAAATTCTTGTTGAGGGTATAGAAGTCATAAGCCTGCAAAATAGAATAATTGAATTCCAAAAATGACAACCCATTTTCCAAACGGCTTTTAACTGAATCCTGCGCCAACATACGGTTAACGCTGAATTTACTGCCGATGTCACGCAAAAAATCAATATACTTAACTTCGCCGAACCAGTCAATATTATTAACGAAGTGGCACTTACCGTCTTCCATGGTAATGAAGCGGCTCAATTGTTTTTTCAAACACTCTGCATTGTACGCAACAACTTCTTTGCTGAGAATATTGCGTGCAACCGATTTGCCTGACGGGTCACCGATCTGACCTGTCGCTCCGCCAACCAAAACGATCGGAGTGTGTCCGGCTTTCTGCAAAAGTCTCATCGCCATTACCGGAAGCAAGTGACCTACATGCAAACTATTTCCTGTCGGGTCGAATCCGACATAAAAAACAACATTTTCTGTTGACAATTTTTTCTCAATAGCCTTCTCGTCGGTTTGCTGATAAATAAACCCGCGTTTTACTAATTCCTGATATACGTTACTCATATTTTACTCCCTGTAAAAAGTATCCGGAAAGTATTAAATACAAAATATTAAGATAATATAGCACAAAAAAAGTTCTTTTCAAGTAAAAAAGATTATTTTTTTGTTTTACCGCTTGTAATTACAAGATTTGTTATTATATTAATCCATGTATATCAAAACTTTACATTACCAACCCCAAAAAAGGAAAAGTTAAAAAAATGAATAAATTGACTCAATTTTCATGTGCCTTAGTCCTGTTTGCCATAACTTCAACTCTTATCGGCGCAGAAAGTATCGGAGAAATTCTTTACGAATACCGCAACAATGAAAAACACATCGCAACCACACTTGATCCCAACGGAGTTCCAATCGACCCGAAATGCAAATTTAAAACCGTTTGGAATAATATACTTTTGTCCGGTTCTTTTGCTGCAAAAGTCCCCGGTAGATTAGCATCTCTTACCATTATCAAATTTCACTACGCTGGCGCATGGATTGCGTATATCGACCAAAACGGCAAGTACCATGAAATGCTGGATGATGACACTTTTATTCCGTGGGAATCATTTCCGACAGAAATGCAGGATTACTACCGCACTTTCAGTAAATCACATATCAAAGGTGCCGACTGGAATAAAGTATACAAACCGCCATTTAAATTGCGCACTCCTCCGAGAATGAATGAAAAAGCCACCAAAAAACACCGCATGACCAGTTTGGTCGATAAACGACGCACTTCCGGGTTGCTCTGCAAGCATCTGAAAAACAATGTCTATATCCCCTATTCAGAATTTCCCCCGCATGTCCGTGAGGATACCGGTTACTACGAGAATGAGTGCTATATCCCCAATAGTCCGATTATGGAATACATTCTTAATGATGTCAATGATGCCATTATCCGTGTGCCGAAAGTGCAATTGGAGAAGGCCAGAGTATTGCAGTATTTGAAAGACGGCTGGATTATCTCCGTACGTTTTTTGGAAAACGGGAAAGTTATTCAGAAAAAAATCATTTTTATCAAAGGAAAATTCCCCTCTATTCAAAAACTTAAATACAATCACGAGTCAAATTTGCATGTTTTTGAACAGAGCCAAAATGATAAACATTGCTTAAAATGCGGAATTTCCGACCACTACGGAACTTCCAAAGAATATTTCAACTATATGTGGGAACGCCAAATCCGCACTCCCTGCAATGTTATTCACTTGGAAATTTCTTTGAAAAAACTTCCTGACCGCAAAATCCGCGGTATCAGTTACCCAGTCTATGAGTATATTGAATTGCCAGAAGAATAATTACTAAAATTCCCATCCGTCCAATTATCAATTTCATAAAACCACGAATGATTTTTGGGGACTTGATTGCAGTCCCCAACCCCCTGCAACCACGACTGGTGCTGGACTGGGGTACTGGTGAGTTTGGTTAGCTTGTGGGCGGTTTGGTAGAGTGTAAATGTGGCAAAATATTAAAAGACATCATCCCGCTTTTTTGCGGAATGATGCTTTTATCTTTTGCCACGGTTTCGCCAACTACGGAGATTTTCGACGCCACTCAAATCTCCTTTTCAAAATTATTATTCGTGTGCATTCGTGGTTTAATCTTCCGGGTTGCTCTTGTGGGGTTATGGTTTATTGAGCAGAACTCGGTAAAAATTGGCGTAAAACCAAATGGCTTCTAAATAAAAAGGAATAGATTGCGTTTCTTTTGAGAACTGCAAATATTCATCAGTGAAAATTATTGCACAGGAACTTTTGAGTCCGCAGTGTAGGGAGTGGTCTTTGTCTGAAATTATAATTCTGTCTGCAAGAAACTCAAACGTATAATGTTCATGCGCAAGTGTCGTCAAAAGTCGATAATCCGGACGCTTTGGGGTTTGGTCAGCCATTAAATTGATTGCAGTTTCCACATCTTGGATAGAGTGAATTTTTTCAATGCCGTACATTTTCATTGCTTTTGAGATTTCTCCCATACGGATATTGCAAAGTTTGGTGGTTAATTCTCTCACCAACGGAGCACAAATAATACCGACTGTCATAAAAAAGTAAATCCATAACAAAACAATGTATATCCAATTTCTCCTTTTTTCTTTAAATAGTGAAATTGAGAGTAAAATCAAACCGATAAAAATAAACGGACTTATGGTGAGAAAGGAGAGTGCGAGCGCGGCATTCCTAACAAAGCATAGTGCCGCAAGAAATACCATAAATGCAACAATTTTCAGAATTATTTTTTTAGTTTTCATTCAAAAATCATAATTTTTTGTTTATAAAATTCAAAACATCAATTAAACGGTATTAATGCATTTTACAATTAATATAACATCCCCAAAAGAAAAATCAAGTCGGATTGCTGTTATGCAAGCGAAGCGCAGTATCAAAAATTCCTTATTATATAATTGACTTTTAGGCGATTATGCTTCATATTTGGAGTGAAACGGAAAATGCTTCATAGCGGAATGCAATGACGCTGCTTCATCTGATAAGGCTTCATTCTCATAAAGCACGGCTTTCGCTGTATGAAGCGGCACTATCGTGCCATGAAGCGCACCTTCGGTGCATGAAGCGGAGCCTTATCAGGCTTCATGTTTTTTTGCCCTATTCGGGCAAAAAAAATGGCGGAAGAGGTGGGATTCGAACCCACGGTGCAGTTGCCCACACACAACATTTCCAATGTTGCGCCTTCGACCACTCGACCACTCTTCCGCAATCAATAACTATAATATAACACAATTTAGCGTTTTATCAAGCGGAATTTATTATATTTTGTGAAAATTGTTTTGCAACTTATTTGCGAGATCAGATTTTCTTATTTACGACATGGTCGATAATCCTTCGTGCGATGGTTTCATCGGTCGGGAGAAAAGGTAAATTATCCATATCGAACCACTGGGCATCTGCGAGTTCTTTGGTGTCAATTGTTATTTCTCCGGACTCATATTCAGCGGTAAAACCCATCATGAGTGAGTTTGGGAAAGGCCATGACTGGCTGGCAAAATACTGAATGTTTTTAACTTCCAATCCGACCTCCTCGAAAACTTCTCGTTTGACTGCCTGTTCCAGATTTTCTCCGGTTTCCACAAATCCGGCAATCAAACTGTACATGCCCTCTTTGAATCGGTGGTTGTGAGCCAAAAGTATCTGATTGCCTCTGGTAATTGCCACAATTACTGCCGGAGCTAAAACCGGATAGAAGCGATTTTGGCATTTCTTACAGAGTTTGGCGGTTTCTTTTTCGGCACTAGTCAATGGTTCTCCGCAATTGCTGCAATAACTTTTTTTATTCAGCCAATGACTGAATTCAACTGCTCTGGAAATTGCAGTAATTTCGTCCTGATTTTTGACAAATTTCAATGAATCCCGAATCGGGCGGATTTCAAAAAACTCTCCGGGACTGAAACTCTCCGCACTTAACTCGATAACTCCGCATGGACTATTGAAGAAAGTACCGATTTCTAAAACCTTTTCGCAGTTTATGCCGCACAAAAATTTGTTGCTGATAATCGGAGAAAATTCATTTTCGGTAACTTTTTTCAGCAGAATTGTGCCGTCGGTGAAAATCACAATATTGTGCGGACAAAGATTTGAATGATAATTAATCTCTGCGCAAGGTTTGAAGTGGGTATTTTTCATGGGAAATTACTCTTTTTCTTCTTCAAAAGTGACTATTGAAGTTGGGTTCTGTGCTGTTTGGTTGTCAGTAGTTTTGGCAGGGGTGGGGGTTGAATTATATCCTGAACGGCTCAAGAGATACATTGCCAGTAAAAAAGCAATTAAAGCAATGGCAAGCCGGATTAAAATTTTTTTGTTATTCATTTAAAAAAAGCCTTTCATTTGTTGATAACAAGAAAATAACATGTTTTTTTAAAAAATCAAGTTTTTTTAGAAAAATCTCTTGTATTTTTTGATATTAATTGTAAATTAATATGTGAAGTTTTTTTAATGATTTTTATGTAAGGAGTTGATGTTAAATGAGATTTGTTTTTTATAGTTTTTTGAGTGTTTTTTTGATGGTGTGTTTTTGCGGTTGCTCATCGGAAAAGGATGATGTGAATATCATGTTGAATTTGTCAGTGCAGCAGGCAAAATCGGAGCAGTGGAAAAATACTCTGAACTTGGCACAGGATGCACTAAAAATTGATAAAAATAATACCGATGCGCTGCTTATAAAAGCAGTTGCGGCAGAGAATTTGGGGGATTGGGCTACTGCGGTCGATTCTGCTTTGTTGGCGGTAAAAATTAATCCGGATAACTTTGTTGCGCTCTATACACTCGGCAGATTGTACAGTTTGGATAATAGCCGATTGAGCGATGCGATAAGTTATTTGGAGAAGGCTCATAAAATTAATCCCGATGATGCCGATACTCTGGTTCTTCTCTCTAATTGTGCAATCAAGTTGAAGTCAAAAAAGAGTGTGATGTACCTTAATCGTTTGAGCAATGTCAATGGAGCTTACGCTACTGATGCAGACTATTGTAATATGCTTGGTTGCGCCAATGTATTTAATAACCGATTTGCCGATGCCGGAAAGAATTTCATTTTTGCCAATAAATACAGTTCGTCCAAAGACCCGATTATTGCGTATAATTTGGCGGTATTTTTCGATACCTACAATGGAAAACGCCAGAATGCGGTTGCCTTTTATAAAATCTTTTTGAATTTAGTCGGCAACAAAGCCGAATTTGCCGAAATGAAGCAAAATGTTCAGTCAAGACTGAAAAAAATTCAACGCTGAAAACAGGATAATTTTTCTTTATGAATCGAGCCATCCCTGATGAAATTGTAGAAGATGTAAGAAGTAGAACCAATATTGTTGATTTAATTGGTTCGTATATTACATTAAAACGGGGAGGGAATGGAGTTTACAAGGGGTTATGCCCTTTTCATAACGAAAAAACTCCGTCGTTTGTGGTGAATGAACACCGTCAGCATTATCATTGCTTTGGCTGTGGCAAGGGTGGAGATATTTTCAGCTTCGTAATGGAGAAAGAAAATGTCGATTTCCCGGAGGCAATTCATCTGCTTGCGGCAAGGTGCAATGTCGTCATTCCGGAAAAAACTACCGGAAATTCGCAGAAAGCCAAGGAAATTCAAGACCGCAAAAGCCGTCTTTTTAACTTAATGGAACAATTCACCAGATTTTTTGAAAATTCATTGTATCAGCCGCAGGGCCGTCATGCTTTGGAGTATCTGTATAAGCGTGGAATTGATGACGAAACGATTAAAAAATTCCGAATCGGTTACGCTCCCGATGAGTGGCAGGCGTGTGTGAATTTCGCTAAATCTTTAGGCTACACCGAGCAGGAAGCAGTCGCAACCGGTACGGTTAGAGTTTCCGATAAGTCCGGTAAATTGTACGATCAATTCAAAGGGAGATTGATGTTTTCCATTTGGGACGGTCAAGCCCGTGTGGTCGGTTTCAGCGGCAGAACTTTGGATAGCGAGGCAAAAGTTGCCAAGTATGTTAATACCTCTGAAACGGTGCTTTTCAAGAAAAGTCAACTGCTTTACGCTTTACCTTTTGCCAGAAGTGCTATGGGAAAAAATCAAATGGCTATTCTTTGTGAAGGTCAATTGGATGTGATTTCTATGCATAGGGCAGGGTATGAGTGTACCGTCGCGCCGCAAGGAACGGCTTTCACCGCCGAGCAGGCACAGATTCTCAGCCGTTCAGCGAAAAAAATTCTTTTGGGATTTGATTCGGATAATGCCGGACAAAATGCGATTTTGCGGGCAATAGAGATACTTTTGCCGCTGGATATGGATATTAGAGTTGTTAAATTCCCCGGAGGCAAAGATCCCGATGAACTTTTCCGCAACCATGGCAGAGAACCGATCGTTAATGCGGTGGAGAATTCGATTGATTGGATTGACTTTTTCTTTGAATATTCCAAGCGGAATTATGATTTCAGCAATCCCGGCGAGTTGAATCAGGCGGTTTTGAATTTCGTCCGTTTGGTGGTTTTGGTAAAAAGCGAGGTTGCTCGTGAACTCTATTTGAAAAAGGCGGCGGAAAAAGCCGGAGTAAGTTTGGACGCAGTGCAAGTTGAGTTTAACAAAGTCACCCATGCCGAAGCCAGAAGAATAAACGCTTTGGACGTCAGAAACGATGTGCAGGTACAAAAAAGAAATGCCGAGAATAAAAAGAGGTTTTTTTCCAGCGAGTTGGTTTTGCTGGAACTTGCAATGAATTCAGAAAATGCGGCACGCCATATCGTAGATGTATTAAAAGTCGAGTGTTTGAGCAATAGCAATGTGGCAAAGGCTTTGAATATAGTACTTGATACAGTTTTGACGGAAGAGTATTCAATCGACAAGGTTGGAACTTTGCTTTCTGAATTTAATCGCGAAGCCAAAGAGCAGGAGATTGATAAACTTTTAATTAAAAGTTGTTGTGATTACTCCGAAGATAAGTTTGATAAAATTATCAGCGATTGCGTCAGAGATTTGGAAGAACGGCATAGACAGATAAGGTTTCAAGCGGAACTTGAAAAATATAAACAACAAAGCAGTAATGGGCAGCAAGATGAAATTGAACTGCTCAAAAAATTAATGGAAGGAAGAAAGTAGTTATGAAAAAAAATATGATTTGGGTAGGTTTAATCGCCTTGCTTTTAGGTTGTACCGGATGTATGAAAAGTTATTATTCCGGGACTTTTACCTTGGTTCCCGATACATTTGAAAGAATTGAAAACGCCAATTTGAAATTATCAATTATCGGCAGCCGTCAACTTTTTGTCGGGATAGATGATTCTGTGACATTCAAGTTAGAGAATTTGGGAGAGGATATTTCTGTGCCGGAGTGGCAGGTAAAGGATATTGATAATTTGGTATTGTACTATCAGAATTGGTTGCCTGGCACACAAGAGCCGGATCCCAAAGCTTGGATAAAGATTGAACCGATTGTGCTTGAACCGATACAGCGTTATCCCTTGTTTTTAAGCAAAGGAGCGACGGTTTTAATCCGAGCAGGGCTGCCTTTTTTGGATGGTTTAGAGATCAGTTCTGGCAAGGAACGCAGATTTTTTATCAAGGCGAAACTTAATTTGAAGTCAGTCTATGCAGAATCAGAGGTTTATGGAATTTCTGTAATGTAAAATTATAATTGTAATAATTGAGGAGCGAAAAGTAATTTTCGCTCCTCTTTTTTTATTTAACCACGAATAAACAC
>JAZRSP010000225.1:0-10244 GCA_045651565.1 Victivallaceae bacterium
CAAAAGCCAGCGTTGCAGGTATCAAAGCAGCTAAATCAAATGCAATCATTCCGAAATCATTGCAAGTCTATCAAACCTTGCAAAAATAATTAACAATCAAAGAGTTTGCCTTTGCAGGCAAACTCTTTTTTTTGACCAAAAATATAAACCAAAGGAGTTATTATGAAAAAAATAATGTTTTTTGCTTCTATTTTGACAATTATTTTGCTTTGCGGCTGCAATAGTGTCACAACTTGCAGCAAAGCAACCACCCCTACTTCAGAAATGTACGCAACTAATTGGCGTAAATTCTGGGGTCCCCGTTATATGGAAAAAGTTAAATTCACCTATGAAAACGCTCAAAAAATCGATATGGTTTTTGTCGGCGATTCAATTACCCACTTCTGGGATACCACAGGAAAAGATGTCATGGCGGAAAAATTTCCGAATCACACAATTTTGAACCTTGGTTTCAGCGGTGATCGTACTCAACACACTATCTGGACTACTTCACAAAAAGAAATTTGGCAGCAAATCAACCCTAAACTTATTACTCTCATGATTGGAACAAATAACATTGGATGGAATGAATCTGATGCGGCTGCAACTTTGGAAGGGATCAAAATTATCCTTGCAAACTTACGCAAAAATGCTCCCAATGCCAAAATTTTGCTCTTTGCGATCTTCCCGAGAGGCAACGATTCAACTGATAAATTCCGTCCACAAATCAATGTTGTTAATGCAGCACTTCCGAGTTTAGCAGACGGAGAAAATATCTTTTTTGTCGATATCAACGACAAACTCATGAACTCTGACGGCACAATTTCCAAAGATATGATGCCCGACTATCTACACCCTGCTGCTCCCGGTTATAAAATCTGGGCAGATGCAATCAAGCCGTACATTAATTGGTAATTCCTCATGGCGAAACAAGAAAAATTTGCGGCAATTTATACTCTAGGCTGTCGATTAAATAGCGCAGATACTGCACTCATGCACAGCCGACTTGCAGAGGCAGGCTACACCCTGAAAGAGATTGATTACCCACAACTTGACTTAATTATTATAAATGGTTGTGCCGTTACCGCTCTCGCTGCAAAAAAAAGCCGTCAAATCGCTAAAAAAATGCGCCAACTGCACCCCAATTCCGTCATTATCGGAACAGGTTGCAGTGTCAAAATTGACGACATCTCCAATATTGCCGACTACATCTTGCAGGACAAGCGGAGTCTGGCGGATTTATTAGCAAAAGCATTAGCAGAAAGTGACGGAAAATCTATCCGTCACTTTTCCGTCAAATTTAATGAGCCGAAAAGTGAGTTTGACGAAAATGACTTTTCAAATTCCTATGTTTTCCAAGAAAAAAGTTTGGGCAGTTTTCCCTTTAACAGCCGTGCTTTTATCAAAATCCAAGAGGGTTGCAACAACTTCTGCACCTACTGCATTGTCCCTCATGTTCGAGGTCGGGAGCGATCAAGAAACTTCGATGAAATCATTACCGATGTCCGTCATGCAATCAGCAGCGGATATCCGGAAATTATTTTAACCGGAGTCAATAGTTGCGCCTACAATGATAACGGCAAAAAACTGACGGATTTATTAAGAGAAATAGCCAAAATTGACGGAAACTATCGAATCCGATTAAGTTCCACCGAACCCCAAATGGATAACATTGAACTACTGGAAGTTATGGCGGAATTGGGTGATAAAGTCTGCCGTTTTCTCCATTTGTCAATGCAGCATGGCAATGATGAAATCCTGAAAAAGATGAATCGCCACTATACTTTTGACGATTACCGCAAATTTGTTGAAAAAGCTCGCGAATTTATCCCCGATATTCACATCGGAACAGATATTATTGTCGGGTTTCCGCAAGAAAGCGAAGCAAATTTTCTTGACAGTTGCGCGCATGTAAAAGAGATAAATTTTGCCAATTCTCACCTTTTCAGTTACTCAAAGAGAATCGGAACTCCGGCGGCAACGATGTCCGGGCAAATTGACAGTGCCACAATCAAACGCCGTTATAATGAACTTAAAAAAATTACAGACAATAGCGCAGAAAATTTTGCAAAATCTTTTATCGGCAAAACCTTGCCAGTAATTTTTGAAGAGATCAAATCTGACGGAATGCTGCATGGGTGGAGTGACAATTATCTACCGATTAAAATTTCTCCTGACCAAGCCCCAAAAGAGCAAATTATTCAGGTTAAAATCATTCAATATTGTTCGGACGGAACACTTCTTGCAGAGAAATTTTAAATAAAAAAAGGAGAAGCATTAGGCTTCTCCTTTTTTGTCACTAATCTTGAATAATAATTCCAAGTGTTGCGGCAACTGTTCGCTCTGCACCATTTTTGTGATAATTAAGTTTTTTAATCTCATTATTTTCACGAATCAGCAAGGTTGTTGAACCGCCGCCATCCATATTAATCACATCAGATGCCCCAAAATATTGAAGCAATTGCCCTGCTTCATGGACACTGCTTCCCATGCTGTATGTTTCCTGTCTGCCGTCAATTACCAGCAAATAGAGTGTTTTTTTGTCTTTGTCAAGTCCATAAGCCGTTCTGGGGGCCAACTGCTTCACATCATCGGGGATATGAAAAACATCATTTTTCAGCACAATTCCGAACCCGCTCATTGCATATTGGATATTGCTTAAATCAGAGTTTTCATTCAATGCTACAATATCGCAAGAACCGTCTTTACTCACAATAAAACTCGGATGCACCGGCGATACTCCGGCAATAAGCTCTCCATCAGAAATTAAAAGCCCTGAAACTTGCGCATAGCGATGATTCCACGGCTTCTGCCACGGAGTCCACGGTGCGCCATTGACTGCTATAACCATATTTTCGCCATTTCTAACCGCATCCTCCATAAAAGAGCGTGATTTACGGCGTTCAGTATGGATTGTAAACTGGGGCAATTCCTCCATAGATTGCCCCCATTTTTCGGACTTTGAAGTAATTTTGAATTTAATTTTCGGATTTGAGAGGTCGATTTTAACAACCGACAACTTCATAATTCTCGGCTCATTAAACTCCAAAGAGCAATACCAAATTCCTTCACATAGTTTTTTTACCTTGCCATTCTGCCAATCGAATTTGCCGACCAAATTCATCTCGGCAAAAATCGGTAAGCACAAAAACAACAGTAAAAATTTACAGAAAATCTTCACTACCCAACCTCACAAATTTATTTTTTATAACTCAAGCAGTTATTTATAGTTGAAACCAAAGTAAGAGAGATCAACCTCGCCATGAATCTGGTTTGAACCGTCGCCGATTGTAATTTTATTGCTAACATTACCGACTTTGCTCATCTTGCCGGTATAAACAGGGGCTGCACTGCCATTCATATATACGGAGAAACTACCATTATCAGCATTGGCTTTCAAGACAAACGAATTGAAACCGTCATTAACTTTGCAGGGTATACGCTTTTGAACATTATTTTCAAAAACAAAAATCGCATCTTTGCCGCAACCTACATAAGTCAAAAATCCGCCTCTTTCAAACTGAACCAAAGCACGGAATTGCGGAGTATCTAAACTCATATCTCCAATACGGAGTTCCCAGCCGATTTCACATTCTGTTATATCTTCATCAATATCATGTCCGTAAAAAGCAAATCTTTGCGGCGACTTTTCACCCTTTGAAGACAAATGCAATACCGGGAAAGGTCTTTCTGCAATCTCTTTTACCTCAAACCATGCACCATTTTTCAGACCTTTTTCTTTGACCTCATAGGCATAAGAGTTAAAAAGCGCTCTATAAGTCGGAGCTTCTTTGCATTCTGGAGAATAGAAAAACTTATACTTTTTCGCTTCTGGATGAGTGATTTTAGCAGCCTTCAACGCATCATCTTTCACAATATTATAAGTTGCCGCCATGATTCTGCTGAAGCATGAACCATTACGCCAAGATCCGAAGTCGCTCTCATCGTAGACAACCATAACTTTATTGGGTTCAACTTCCAAGATACTTGCGTATGAGCAGCCGGAACCTTTCCAAACTGTATATTTCTGATAATTTTTACCGGTACCGGTGAAGTCAATATAGAGGTACTGGTTAGGTCTGCCTGAAACCATAACGAGTGTGCCGTTTTTGAGAACTCTGGCAGCAGGACATACGCCTTGTTTATCAACAATAGTTGCGTCACCCCAAGTTCTACCGCCGTCGGTACTGCGGAATTGGAATAACGGCGACGGCGCACCGGTACGGACATAAGCTAAAATATCACCGTTTGCAAGTTCAACCATTGCGGTTTCATTGGGCCCTTCGGAATATTTTTTCTCTGGGTCAGCCATAATGGTTGCAAGATAAGTCCAAGTAAAGCCCTCATCCTTTGACTCGATAACAAAAGCGGTAAGTTTGGCTTCACCATCTTTGCGGAGATAGCCATTAAGCAGCAATCTACCGTCACGAGTACGCAAAACTTCACGATGCAAGCGGAAAGTACTCTTGAAAGGCAATTTGATTGTGCTGTAATAATCAGTATATCCGGTCTGCTCGTCATTCATGATTTGCAAACGAATTTTATGGGTATCGGAAACTTTATCATCCCAGCAGCCAATCTGACATTTTTTACCATCTTTATTGACAAAGGTATTGAATCCTCCAAAGCGGAACGGTGTTTTTTCCCAAGTTTTACCATTATCAAGCGAACGGCGCCAAACTCCGTACTCGGAAACTGTGTGAATACCCTCTGAATGGCTCATGTAAATTGTTCCGTCAGGGAAGTTATTGGCGAAACAGAAGTTCATATGCTCATTAGTTGAACCGACCATAATCAATTCAACCGGTTCGACTTTACCGCCATCTAAAATAACTGTTCCAAATGGATCCTTAGCGAAAAGTGCAGTTACCGAAAGTACTGCCACTCCGACAGCAAAAAATTTCTTGCAATTCATACAATTTCCTTTCTTTTTACATTATTATGTCAAGTATGACTACAACTAATATAGCATATAATAATAAAATTACAATACCCCCCAAAAAAAAAGCCGAGTTTTTAATCAAACTCGGCTTAATAAACAAAAGTCTTATTTTCTGGTCAACCATTTGTTATTTTTCAACGTCAATACCGCCCACAATGGAATCCACGAGAGAAATAAAAGTGAAAAAACACTGTAAGTAAGCGAATGTATCGCGTACTTATATGATTTCTTTCTAATATAAACAACCATAGGAATAATTGACAATATTACCAACATCAAACTGCAATACGGCAGCATGATAAGCAGATAAGGCAACTTGCAGCAGGCATAAATCACTATCATCGGCAAAAGAACTATCGGCGACAAAATACCTATATTAAAAATAATATAATGAAATGCCAAGCCCCATGACTTGATATTTGTAAATGAGAATTCCCCGAAAACATAGTTGAAAAGCAAAATATTTTCTCTAATATCACCACGCACCCAACGCAAAAGCATTTTGCATAAGCCATTATAGTTCACCGGCATATTGGTATACGCTTTTGCGCTCTCCTGATAGACGATTTCCCACTTACTTTTGATCAACAGGCAGGTCAAAGCCCGATCTTCACCGATCATAGTTTCCTCACCCATAAACTTCTGATTCAGCCACTCGTCAATAAGCGGCAGAACCGCCTCTCTGCGGTAAGCACTTAAAGCCCCCGGAGTACACAAAACCGTTCCGAAACGACTTTGAGAACACCTGATAAGTTCATAAGAAAAAACAAAAATAATGTCCATAAGTTTCGGGATCAAGCCGGCAACTAAATTTTTAACATTGACATTACCAGCAACTGCGCCGATTTTTTTGTTTTTAAAAGGCTTTACAATATTAGTTATTGCATCTTCGCTGATAATACTGTCGCTATCAATTGTAATAATGACATCTGCTTGCGATTTGGCAACTCCGGCAGCAAGGGCGTGTTTTTTGCCCTTATTCTGCTCGAAATAGATTGTTTCGATATTATCATAGAGTTCTTTTGACTTCTCGATCCACTCTTTACTGTCATCAGTAGAGCCGTCATCGACGATGATGATTTTAAAGTTCTTGTAATCGGACTTGCTTACACTCTGCACGGTTTCATAGATGTGTTCACCCTCATTAAAAACCGGAATAATCACATCGCACGAACAATCAAAGTCGTGGTCGAAATTGTGATAAGTTACCGCAACTATCGCCATCAGAAAAAGATACAGCAACGAAAAATAACTGTACGAAACAGGATAATTAATAACTATCAGAAAACTGACAATCAATCCTATAACTACCAAATATTTTTTCATTTTCTCTTGCCTTTATCTAAAACAATTTCGACTAATTTTTAACTATTTTGCCATTTCAAGCATATACTGCATGAGCATATCAGAGTGATCCGGCATATGTTCATGACCGAAGTCGGGATAAATCACCATATCTTTTTCGCTTGTAACTTTGTTGTACATCGCAAACTGGCTTGATGGCGGACAAATTGTATCCATTAAACCTGTAATGTGCTTAAATCTGCACTTGATTCTCGGTGCCAGATTTTGAATGTCAATGTAACCTAAACGGTAGAAAATCTCATCTTCTCTCTCGTGTCTGGGGTCAAAACTGCGGAAAAAATATACCAATTCTTCATAAGCATGCTTGCATAAATCCATTTCCCAAATTCTGCGATAGTCAGAGAGAAAAGGATGAATAGCAAAGGCTCTATTAAGAGTATCGCCTGCCAATGCCGCACAAGCAGTAGTCAAAGCACCACCCTGTGAATTACCCCATGCCCCGATTTTAGCAGGATCAACTCCGGGAAGAGTTGCCGCAATTTTTACCATTGCCAAGCAGTCCAAAAAGGCGTAGCGATAGTAAAGTTTTTTGGGGTCTTCATCAGACAAACCGCGGATAATATGACCTTTCCAGGTAGTTCCGTCATACATGCCCAAATCTTGTGACAAACCTCCCTGACCACGAGAATCAAGTGCCAAATAAGTAAAACCCTCATTCACATAAGCCAACTTATTTGACCACTCTCCGGAGTGTCCAGTATAGCCGTGAAACTGGATAACTGCACCGCCGTTGCGGCGTTTTTCATCGCGGGGACGAAGATATTTAGCGTAAACTCTTGAACCGTTTACCCCGGTGAAATAGAGGTGGAAACACTCTGCATTGGGGGTTTGAAATTCAGCTTCAACCAACTCAACTTCAAAGTCCAGAGCCTCCAATTCAGCGATTGATTCATCCCAGTACTGTTCAAAGTCAGTCGGTTTAGGGCTGATTCCCTGATACTCTTTTAATTTTTCCAACGGCATGTCAATTAACGGCATGATATTTTCTCCTGTATTATTTTTTTCTTTTTAATAAAAAAGGGCATATAGAGAAGCATGTCACTTCTCCATAGACCCTATTCAGTAATTTGTATTAGAGGCTGCCGAGCTGGTTAAGCAATACACCAGCTGCAACCGCTGAACCAATCACACCTGCAACGTTCGGACCCATAGCGTGCATAAGAAGGAAGTTCTGGGGATCATCTTCCAAACCGACCTTATTGACCACACGAGCAGCCATCGGAACCGCAGAAACACCTGCTGCACCGATAAGGGGGTTGATTTTAGTTTTGAGGAAGAGGTTCATAATTTTAGCGAAGATAACTCCGCCCGCAGTACCAATACTGAATGCAACTGCACCCAATGCCAAAATACCGACAGTTTGAGCGGTAAGGAACTGGTCTGCAGAGAGTTTAGAACCAACTGCCAAGCCCAAGAAGATAGTAACGAAGTTGATAAGTTCGTTCTGAGCAGTTTTGCTCAAACGTTCAACGACACCGCACTCACGCATCAAGTTACCGAACATCAAAGCACCGATCAAAGGTGCTGCATCAGGAAGCAAGAGACCGCACAAGATAACGATCAAAAGCGGGAAGCAGATCTTTTCCAACTTTGAAACACTACGGCTCTGAGTCATGCGGATAAGGCGTTCCTGTTTAGTGGTAAGAGCTTTCATAATCGGCGGCTGGATAATCGGAACCAACGCCATGTATGAGTAAGCTGCAACCGCAATAGCTCCGAGCAATTTCGGTGAAAGTTTACTGGTCAAGAAAATTGAGGTCGGGCCGTCAGCACCACCGATAATACCGATTGATGCCGCATCTTTCAAGTCAAACGGAACCCAGCCCAAAGCATTCAAGCCCAAAGCACCAAGCAACGCAGTAAAAATACCCAACTGAGCAGCACCGCCCAAAATTGAGGTCTTCGGATTAGCAATCAAAGGACCGAAGTCTGTCAAAGCACCGACACCGATGAAAATCAACAACGGGAAAACACCGCTATTAATACCGAAGTCGAAAACCATACCCTGCAAACCTTGCGGACCTGAAATACCTGCCAAAGGAATATTAGCAAGCAATGCACCGAAACCGATCGGGAGAAGCAACAAAGGTTCAAATTCTTTAGCAATCGCCAAGTAGATGAGAACCAAAGCAATCAAGGTCATCAAAACACGACCCAATCCCAAATACCAAGTATTGCCGAAGTCTTCTTTTGACTGACGGATAATATCATAGATACCGGTACTTTTTCCCAAATCAACTAAACTTTCACCCCAAGACTTCTGGATAGTTTTCTGAACACCATCTGCACCTTCTTTTACAGAATCGTGGTGCATGAATGAAGGAGCATAGACAAACAAAACATCGCCCTTATTGATAGATTTACCATCCATGAACTTCTTTGCATCAAAAGAGACAACTGTTCCGGGCATATCCATTTTCAACTTACCTTTTGAGCGTCCGGCGGGTTTGATATTCATAATCTCTTCGCCTGACTTCAAAATTCTGCCGTCACGCATATCATTTTTGCTCAAAATGATCGCAGGAACCTCTGCAACATATTTTACTTCCACAGTACCATTCGGCAAGTAAGTATATTCAAAAAGTTCTCCTGAATCTTTTACAACTTTTCCACTTGCACAATCGGGAGCTGCCTGAACAGCAACTCCGATTGCCAAAAGAGCAAAAAGCATTAAACTTTTTACAAAACGCATTTTATTACTTCTCCTCAATTACAGCCAAAACTGCACCCTGCTGAACAACATCGCCCTGGGCAACTTTAAATTCTTTGATAACACAATTTTTAGCAGCTTTGATTTCAACTTCCATTTTCATTGCTTCCATTACGAGAACAACTTCACCTGCTGCAACTTCTGCACCTTCATTGGCAATCAACTTCAAAACTGTACCGGGCATACCTGCTTCGATAGCAGCTTCTGCGCCTGCGGCAGCAGCACCGCCGGCAGTCTCAATAACAGCCAAAGCTGCACCCTGCTGAACAACATCGCCCTGAGCAACTTTGAATTCTTTCAAAACACCTGCTTTATCAGCTTTGATTTCGACTTCCATTTTCATTGCTTCCATTACGAGGATAACATCACCCTCTGCAACTTCACTGCCGACAGCGGCAACCAACTTCAATACAGTTCCGGGCATACCTGCGGTAATTTCAGAAGCAGCACCGCCGCCGACAGCAACAGGAGCAGCAACTACGCCGCCTTCGGTGACTTTAACATTGTATGCTTTGCCGTTGATATTAGCAGTGAATGCTTCACCGTTTGCGCTGACTTGAACTGCAACATTTTTGCCGTCAACATTAGCGGTATAGATACCATCTTTAGCAGCAGCAGCGGCTTTCGGTTCTTCTTTATAACGGATACCGAAAGGTTTCTTGCCTTTCAAATAATCGATACCTTTAGCACCGCAAGCAGCAGCGATGAAGATGTTTTCTTCAGTAACTTCAAGACCGTTTTCTTCGAGAAGTTTAGTATTGTAAGCGACACCGAGTTTTTCGTTGCGGTTATTGATGTCAACAACTGCTTCGGTGGTCGGTTCTTTGCCAAGCTGTTCAGAAGCCCATTTTACCAATACGGGATCGGGTTCAACCGGAGTCTTGCCGAAGTAGCCCAAAACCATCAAACCATAACCATTGGGATCCATTTTCCATGAACCGTCTTCGTTTTTGCCCATAACAGCATTACGGAAAGCCTGCTGGAAATAGAACTGGCTTACGGGAGTAACAGAAGTACCGAAACCGCCGCGAGCAACAACTTCACGCATTTCTTCGATACATGCATCATATTTGTCGAGGCAGTTGTTATCTCTCATCATCTGGGTATTTGCAGTCAAAGCACCGCCCGGCATCGGAGAGAAGATAATTTTCGGAGAAACCTGCATTGATTCCGGGGGCATGAAGTATTTGTCCATGCATTGTTCAAATACTTTTTCAACCTTAAGAATCTTGTCAGGATCAATATCCA
>JAZRSP010000226.1:0-12814 GCA_045651565.1 Victivallaceae bacterium
GTTATGGTATTGAAATGGTCAGCACCTTCTTTCTCAGATTGTTTTGGTTCCTATTATGCACCTTAGGTTATGGTATTGAAATTGACGATCCTTCTTTGTATGCTGATTTGTTGTTCCTATTATGCACCTTAGGTTATGGTATTGAAATACGGCAAACTTGTATATACGGCGACAAAAGGTTCCTATTATGCACCTTAGGTTATGGTATTGAAATCGGTTGATTACTAATGATTGATAATCAATAAGTTACAAAAAATGCCATACACTAAGATTGCATCACCTTAGGAAACAAGGGCTATTAATAAGCCCGTAAATTTTTTTATTTTTTTATCAATATCATATCCCAAGCTGCATCATTTTAGGAAACAAAGACTATTAATAAGTCTGTAAAATTATTTTTTTATTTTTTTATCTTTAATTTTTTAATCAAATAAAAGGAGTTGTTCCGGCTTGTCTTCCGGGCAATCTCCCTCGACTCCGCCGTAAAAATGGCGAGTCATTCCGAATTGCTTATCTGTCAGATAGACAAATGAGCAATAACCTTTGCTCGGCATTAGATTTCCTAATTGATTAACTAATGCTTCTGCCTTGTGAAATGTCGGCATGCAACGCATATAAACTGAAAATTGCATTTGATTAAAACCATTTTCCAACAATAATTTACGAAATTGGCTATACTCTCGCCGTTGCTCTTTGGTCTGTGTTGCAACATCAAAAAAGGCTAATATCCACATAATTCTCCACCCATTAAGTGCCATAATCAGCACCTCCTTTCAATTTTATACAGGTAAAATAAGCGTTTGTCTTTTTCCATCAAGAACTTGCCCGTAACTTTGAACTACAGTATCAACAGCTTGAAAAAGGCGGTAACTTTTGTTATTTAATACGATTGTTTGTGATAGTATAAAATTGATTAAATCTCGTTTGATTTGACTGGTTAATTCCGTTGAATTTTTGTATTTTTCTGCAATATCCAAGGCAGCTTTTTCTGCAATCGCTCTAAATGGTTCAATAAAGTCATCAGCTAAATTAAATCCATTATCTTTTCTGCAATGTCCGAGTCCAAAATTCAGGCAGAATCCATGCCCGGCTAAAGCCCTTGCAACTACAGACCGCAAAATAGCATAACCATAATTTAGAGAGCTATTAATCAAATCCTCTGCTCCCTCTTGGACACGATTTTTTACTGTACTATCGGCATATTTGAAAAAATTATCCCAATAGATTTTAGCCGCAAAACCCTCATAGTTATCGTCATTATCTGCATGAGTTTTTTTAGCTAAATAGATAAGTTTTTTATATAGGACAGAATTGTATTTTTCTATAACTTTTGCCTGTTGAATAATTTTGGAGGCAATAACGCTATTCCACAATTTAATTTTTTTCGGACTTTCAATTAATTCTGCCTGCTGATGAGGTCTTTTCGCTCCGAAAAAATTACCATTGGCTTTCAGAGTTATTGCAATAGGGAGATACGATTTATCAACTGAAATTATCACTGCACCTGCTTCCCCAAGCGAACTTATTACCGCTCCGCTTAAATTTATCGCCGAAGTTGCAAGTATTAAGCATGCAATATCGCAAACTGCAATATATTTAGGTTCCTCATTTTCAAACTTTATTACCAATCGTTTCGTATCGATTGATAACTTCGCCATTCTCTCAATACAAATTACATGGTCATTTGCCATTTTGCACCTCCGATATTTTCAATTATTAAAATTTACTATATCATGTGACCTCCCTATTGCACTCCTTTCTTTTGAGAGATTAAAACTGACCTTTTTTTATTTTAGCAATATCCTGCCGATTACGGATTAAAACCAAATCTTTAAAACTACCACGATTTACCAAATTATCTTGTTTCGTAGTTTTGATTTTATTTGTCTCAATATCTACTGATTCAACAGTAATTTGTATAATAGCATCAGTAACTTCTCGCATAAACATACCATCACGTTCTTTAAAAATTTTTACAACATAAAATTGTTTTGTTTTTTTGTCATAAATTATATCATTAGCATAGACTCTAATAACATTATCAGGAATGGGTTGGTTTTTAATTTGCTCATAAACATGTTGTGGAATTACATTAATTCTTCTCCCATTTTTCTTGTCAAAATCGCAGCAAGCATAACCTTCATTTTGATAATACTTCACATGAGGTTTATCGGGATTATTTTTGTTTGCAATTTCAATTTTTTTGTCTAAGTTTTCTCGATAAGAATTTGCACTTATTACCAAAACATTTTTTACTTTTTTCCCTCTAAAATAAACTTCTGTTTGTTTATTCTTTTTTGCTTCCGCAAGAAGTTTTTTCATAGTTTTGCTATAAATAGATTTATTAAACCATTCTACCTTTTTATCTTTATCTTTTAATAATGTTTCAACATCCTTTCTGATAATTAAGCGTTTCTTACCTTCTATTTCTTTCATATTATATGCCAATTCTTTAAATAAATTACCGGCAGGATAGTGATCAGGTTTATGCCAAACGGTATAATTCATCAGCCGTTTTTTCAGCTCATTCCGCAAAGAAAAATCAGTCAAATTAGCAACATCAAATTTCTTTTTCTCTCCGGTGTATTTTTTCTTTAAGCGTAAGCCTCCATTTTTTCCTGTCCATCTATTTGCCTCGGCAATTAAATGATATGTACACAGACCAATTGTACACGCATCTACAATATGATGTCTATGATCACAACGCTTATTATACATCAGTTCCGAACTATGCAACAAATCACTAATAAAGTCATTCCACAATTCTTCATTGCTGCTGCTTAAATTCGGAGTTTGTTCTTCTCGATATTTTTGATATGCCTCATACGCAGTTCTAATTTTTGATTGAAGTTTCCATTCTTCCGTATCAAGAATTTCTTTATCTAAATAATCTAAGTTACAATGACCTTTAAAAAGTTTTTCCCAAAGCTTCTTATCTATAACTTTATCTTCTAAATTATAAATATCTTTTCCCTCTGCAATACGAATCTCCGGCAATAAAGTAGCAAGTCCCAACTCTTCTCTCATATATGCTGTCAATTGTCCTTGACTTGCATAGACTCTATCACAAATATCTTTTGTCCACTCAAGAACAATTCTGCCAATCCACGCAGTTTGAGCATTCTGACGTTCTGCAAAATCATCTAATAAATTATCCAGACTTTCTTTTGTCTTTAAATTATTTGCTTTGGCAGTCAATGTATTTGTTCCATGATACATATCAACTGTACTGTTTTTACGATTTGCGTAAGCCTTTTCTGCTAATTTCTTAGCAAAATCCAATGTAACAGTTTCATATTTAATCAAATCACTCGCATTGCTCCATAAATATGGAGTTCTTTTACCTTTTTCTAAATTACAGGAATTACAGCACAACACCTTATTAGAATAGATATTTGCACCACCCTGCCCTTGAGGAATAATGTGATCAATTTGAGTATTACCGGAGAACACCTTACCACTTCCTAATTCAACTCCGCAATATGGACAACGACCGCCATTAAACTCTTGTAATTCCTGCCAAAGTAATTGTTTTTCAATATTTCCGGGAGTAGCCACAATTCCGAAAGAATTTAACTCCTTAACAGCTTCCAACCGTTTCTTTTCTGTATTATTATTACGAGTTTGAGTTTCATTACGTTTTGCCAATGATTGTTTCATCTCACGAGATAATTCTATAACAATTTCGTACGGATTGCCTCCCAATTTCTGAATAGCAAATTTTAAACTTCTCTCTAATTGCACCAAGGCTCTGTCAATCACAGGATTTCCAATTTTAATCTCATCAATCGAACGCAAAACATATCTTTTCTCACTTGATTTCGGATAAAGTTCTTGAATAATATCATATTCCGGTCTATCATCAATCAAATGAGCTTCTGTTAATTTTTTAAGAGCCTTTACGCTGTAATTTGAGCGTTTATTTTCAATTTTAAAACCGCTTTCTTTGTATATCTCCTTATCCTT
Source organism: Victivallaceae bacterium (assembly GCA_045651565.1). Lineage (GTDB taxonomy): Bacteria > Verrucomicrobiota > Lentisphaeria > Victivallales > Victivallaceae > RGIG5270. The sequence continues at coordinate 3,967 of JAZRSP010000226.1, forward strand.
TAGAAGTTTAACAAACTCAAAAACTTTTTCTTTATCAGCTTCGGTTTTTCCATTAATATTTTTAGTTAACTCCCAAATTTGAGATTTAATACTAATATCGCTATTTTCCTGAATATCAATATATTTTGTGATATTGGTGAAAAATTCTAATACCATTTCCTGCTGAATTTCTGAAAGTTTTCGCCAGTCATCAAGCACATTAAAATTATAAAATACTTTTTCAGAAGTTAAACACTTCAACCCACGAACAGAAGCATCCTCGATATAGGCAAGATTAAATTTATACAATTTTTCATCAACATTTAATTTTGCCGCCAGCATAGTTTTAGACAAAGTTCCATTTTCTTTATCGTACTGTTCAATAGAATCACAAATATTATCAAATGCTTTTTGACGTTCATCAATAGTCAAGGTTCTTTCTTCTTTTGTCTTTTTATTGATAATTCGCAAATCTTTTAAAACTTTTGCAATTCGGTACTTTTGAAATACAGTTTGAGCAGTACTTGCACGATATTCATTATCTTCAAAACGGCATTTCCCAACCGTTTCCAATTTCCACTTAATTGGGCGTTGATAAAAAATTGAAGAAAATAACATTTCTCTATAAGTCGCTTCATTTTTGCCAATCAAATCAGGGAAAAAATTCTCATTAGTAAGCGGAAAAACTTTATTCAATTCAGGATAAAATTCTGCTTGTTTATCAAAAATTTTATAAAATTCATCCTCTACATCTTTTCGATGAATAAATGTACCACTTTCTGAAATTTTAACCCATGCTTCGCCAGTTTTTTCAGCTTCTTTTTTGCGTTCCAACCAAACTTCTGATAAAGTTTTTGTTTTATCGGTCATCAATTTTTCAGTGACTTCAATATTTTTACTGACAGTTCCTTCCGATAAATCGCCCTTATATCCTCTATGTTTAGCGACATGCAGAATGACTTTGGCAAATTCAGGGATAGTGATTTTTTCACGCAAGGCTCTTACGCGTAATTCAAAAACATCTCGTTTTTCCAATTTTTGCATGTCTTGTTTGGTAACGCCCAATAATTTCAAAACATGAATGACTTTCTTAATACGTTTAACATATCGAGCTTGCTGACGGCGAGCAAGTCGTTTGCTTCTTCTTTCAGAATTAAGAGTAATCATTTTATCAGGTTTTATCGGTTCTCTGAAAATTACTTCATCAATATACGCTAAATTTTTAATATTATCATTTTCATCTAATTCATAAGCGGCTAATCCCAAAGATGAGGTTCCCAAATCTATTCCAAGTCTATATTTCATAATTTATCCCCTTTTTTTGATAATTTTTGTTATTTTTGATAATATAGCACAGGTTTCGGAAAAATACAAATGAAAAATTTTCACTTGGTTGTGTGGGGAGAAAAAGAACCCATTTTCATGGTGAAAAAAAGATTTGAACAACTTTTTAAGTAGATTAATTTTTTATTTGTTCGGGAAGGATTGGAGTAGCAAGCCCAAAATTAATATCACTAAACCAATTATTTCGCTCAATGTATTTTTTTCTTTACGCCAGACCAGGCAGAATACACTGAAAAATACTATGCAACTCCCCATTGCCAAAGGATACACCAACGCTGTAAGTTTCAAGACCTTCAAGGCATCTATCGCTTGGTACAAGGCAAACTGTCCACCAAATACCAATACCCCGTAAATTATGCTATTCGGCAACTGGCGAAATGCGATTTTCTGTCGCTTCACAAGAATACTACACAACCACAAAAAAGCACCAGACATGAAAAATGGTATGCGCAACTTCAGCACTTCTTCGGATAACCCAACATGACTCGGCAAAATTGTCAATAACTGCCCCACCCCAGATGCCGTAAATGCCAAAATTATATAGAACACAAAAAGTTTATTATGTTTCTCTACTGAATTTGATTTGTCACTATTCCTTTTGACCTTACCCATGACCATGAAAAACAAAGCCGCCAAAATCAAAAACATCCCAATTGTACTGAGCACGCCGACCTTTTCTCCAAGGCACAACCACCCAACCAGAAACGGAAAAAGTATCGCCGACTGCATAATCCCCCAGGCTATCCCGTGTGACCCATTACGCATCGCCATACACAATGTCGCAAATGATGCCGTACTCAAAAATGACGCCGGAACCATGATAAAAGCAAGTTTGACAATTTCTGCCGAACTCGCCTTGACCGGCAAATTCAAAGCATAAGAAACTGTCAAAACAAAAAAACTTCCAAACATCATAAATGAACTGAATTCATCTTTTCGCTCGGTCGCTTTGCTATAAAATATCATTACCGCCGTCCAAATAATTCCGGTAAAAAAAGATAACGCCAATCCGTTCAACATAATATTTGCTCCTTTATTGCAATTAAAATTTTAATTCGTATAATATACTACACTTATTCGACAAATCAAATTTTTTTGCAATAAACCTGGCTTATCTTATACCGAAAACAAAAAAATGGCGAGTGATTACTTCATGTAATCATCGCCATTATTGGTATGTACAATTATTTATTTGTCACCAAATGCAGTAACTCCGTCATATTCATCCTGAATTTCGGTTTTGGTCATGCTTTCTACATGGCCGTCTGACCAACCGATATTTGCTCTGCCGCCGTGACGGAGAGAGGTTGCTCCTGATGCATCATCAGAGTGCCATTGCCATGACTGATGAGTTCCGTCGCCATTGATAGTATCGGCAAGAATCATCTTGCTTGCATTCATATTTTTGAAATCCAACATACTGGTATCGTTTGCGTGAGTTCCCCAATATGCAATTGCACTGGTCCCCAAATAATTTTTCCATTTAGCGGGATAACGCTGCATACCGTATGCCCAGTTATTGATATTGCTAAGTTTATCACTTTCGGTTGCGCCGCCTGCCGGAGGGCCTGACGGACATTCTGAAATTTTCAAGGTCTGAATCAAATCATTCGCCATCAACCAACGATTCCAAGAGTACCAGTTGTTGTAACCATTACTTGCATTGTTGCGGACGATGAAAACATCATTGTGAGCATCAGCATAAATTCTGATTGCCAAAAGGATTTGTTTCTGATTGTTTGCGCATGAAATTGCACGAGCTTTTTCACGAGCTTTGTTGAGTGCGGGGAGCAACATACCTGCGAGAATCGCAATAATCGCAATGACAACTGTCAATTCAAGTAGTTAAAAAAAACAGATGAAATGAACAAAAAACATAAAAAGAAAGGCAAAAATATGAAAAAATTGTTCAAATTCACCCTCATTGAGTTGTTGGTAGTTACCTCAAATAACTCCAACTGACATATATTATAGCACAAGATTTTTAATTGTCAATACCTAAACTCAAAAAAAATACAATTTTTATCTTATTTTAAAATTTCCCACGGAACTGAAACTTGGAAAAAATCAGGGACTTTTCCGGTCGGACAATTTTGACACAAAGGATCTATCTCTGAATTGCAGAGTGCATATTTCGCGCCTGCCATAGCATTGGATGGAAGGAAGTCTATACGCTCAAGTCTTTTCAGCGTATTTACCAAATTCATCAAATCCCGCATATTCGCTTCGGTATCAATAATTCCACCAAGCAGCGGCATTCTAATAAGGTAAGGACAACTGCTTAAATCATCCAAAGCCCGTAAATTTTTTATTGCAATTGCAGAATCGCATGTAGTCCAAAACTTTGCTTTTTCGCCATCGACAAACTTTAAGCCGTAATGTATTTTAGAAACCTTTTCGGCAATTTTTAACAACATCTCCGTATCGCCGACACCGCTTGTTTCAACTGTAATATCAAGTCCATGCAGTTCATCAAGCAGCTGCAAAAGAAATTCCCCCTGCATCAAGGGCTCACCTCCGGAAAAAGTTATCCCCCCCTGCTCTATCAAACTTGCCGTGTCTCGCAGATACTTGCCAAGATTTTTTGCCTCATAAAACTCTCCGGACTCCCTGGTACTTCCGTCAGGCAAAGTCAACTTCTCAACCACTTTTTTCTGCCCCTCCGGTGAATGACACCAGCGGCAACGCAAAGGACACCCTTTAAAAAATACCGTTATCCGCAAGCCGTCACCGTCATGCAGAGAAGTTTCGTGAATATCGAAAATCAAGCCTTGATTTTTATTCACCATAGACACTCCGGCCGATAATATGATCCTGAAACATCTTGTCAAGTTCGACGAAATATCCGCTCCATCCCCAAACTCGGACAATTAAATCACGATAATTTTCAGGATGCTTTTGAGCATCAAGCAAAACTTCTTTGTCCAAAATATTCATTTGAAGCTGCTGGCAATTTGACTTGACAAAAGCGCGAATAATCTGTGCGGTTTTTGCTAAAGAACTTTCATCTTTGAAATATGTCGAAGTCAATTCAACCGTAATCGGCCCGCCGTTACAAATTCGCTCATAATCAATATTTTTAAAGGTATTAAACAGACTTAAAAGACCTTTGCTTTTCACTCCCGGTGACGGAGAAAGCGAAGCACTTAAATATTCCCGATCTTTTCTGCCATTGGCAGTTGCATGCACCCGAAGTTTGTGAGTATCACTCTGCGAATAAACTGCATACATCGAAGCAGATCCGCTTCCCGGTCGAATTCTCATCGGCGGATACTTCCTTGAAAGTTCATCGGCACTATCGGCAAAAAGGTCATAAATTCTTTTCAAAAGACAATTGGTCAACTCATCATTATCCCCCAAATGCGGAGCTTTTTTAAGCAACAATCGCAACTCTTCATTATTTTCATAGTTGCTTTCTATTGCTTCGACAAGCTGAATCGGATCAATAACCTGCTCGTCATAAACATATTTTTTTACTGCCGCAAGCGAATCAACCGCAGTCGATGCTCCGCAACTCAACATACCCCAATAATTATGCTCTCCGCCGCCAAATTGCAAATCTTTGCCCTTCTCCAAGCACTTACCCATAAAGGCAGAGAATAAGGGGTTCGGAATATAATTTAACCCTTTCGCTATGACCCACTCAAATTGTTCTTGCAATTCCGTGCGTATCAATCCGAAAACATCTTCAAACTCCAAGTTTTCCCGAAGGAGTTTATGTATTGCCTTCTCGGCAGCCAACGCGAAGTTTACACACCAGGGATTCAATAAATCACGACCGTTTTTGACCACAAATTCCCAGCAGGCAGCAACGGTGTAATCTCTCGCATCTTCCAAAGGATACCCGAATTTTTGCAATGAACCTATAACAATATCGTCATTACTGTATTGGGGAAAACCCAACCCTTTTGCAGTCAATTTTGCCGCCTCAACCAAAAGGTCATCGGGAGTATTTTTATCAACACGCAAATTGATTTTTGGATTAATCATTGAAACATCTCTTGCAACTTGCAGCAGCAGATAAGTCAATTCATTAACCGCACACTCGCCCTCTCTCGTACAACCACCAAGCATCAATGATTCACCGTCGTCACCCTGTTGAAGCATACCGTAAAGGTCATTATTACGATTTAAAACAATGAAAAATTCGGTTAAAAGCTCTTTTGCTTCTTCGGCAGTCAAAATGCCATTTGCCAGGTCGCTGCGGTAGAATTTCAACAAATACTGGTCCATTCTGCCGAAGCCCTGCAAAGTAACACCGGTCAAATAAAATATCGAAAACATAAAATAGATTGACTGCAATGCTTCATGGAGGGTTTCAGCCGGATAAAAAGGTACTTTTCGCAGAAGTTCAGCCGCTTTTTTGTTGCCGGCTTGCTCTGCGGCATCAGCATATTTTTCAGCGAAATCCGCTACACTCCGCATCATTGCAACTGAATTGGCAAGAAATTCTTTCGCTTCATCAGACAAGTTTTCATTTTTCAATTTATCTTCGGCAACCTTTATACGATTCACCAAGCCGTTATCAAGCAGCATTTCCCAGTCGCAAGTGATATTTTCGACTCTTCTGCCGTAACTCCAATCAATATTTACCCGTTCTTTCAATGTTTCAATATAGAAAAAATTCTCATCATCCAGAATTATCGGATTCTCCACCTTTAAAACCATTGACAAAATTTCCGACATTGCAGAATAAAATTTCCCAGTCTGCAAAAGTTGATCAATTTCAAGTTGCGGAACATTAGCAGTTCTAAACTTTTTATAGTACAAAGTCCGAACTTTTTCTCTCAATTGTTGTAATCGGTCATTCATGCTTCACCTCCCAAAAAAATTACCTTTTGTATAATATACAACCCTTTTTGGCAATATTCAAATTAACTTAATAAAAAACTACAATCTTATTGCAAAAAAATCTTATACTGTATTTGATTTTTTCAATTTCGGCATTATATTAATCACCGGTATTCAAAGCAATATCGGTGAATCCGGTGCAAATCCGGAACTATCGCGTAACTGTGAGAAATTAATATACCGAACTATTAATTTTAAGTCAGATCCCGACCTTTGGATGAAAAAAATAGCTTAATTTGTGCGCGTAACACAAGAAAGTAATCAAAATGAAAAAAATTTTTACTCAATTTTATTGTGGAGTTTTCTGCAATCGCATGGTAACTCCTGCCGTCAAAAAATCTCGCTTCACTCTCATTGAATTGCTCGTAGTCATTGCTATTATTGCCATTTTGGCAGGGATGTTGCTCCCCGCACTCAACAAGGCTCGCGAAAAAGGTCGCTCCGCATCTTGCCAAAGCAATTTAAAACAACTTGCAACCGCACTCAGTCTTTACACTAATGACAATGATGATTTTTTCATCTCTACTGTAAATGAGATGTGGACTGAATTCTGGTGCGGCAAAGGCAGTTATTCCAACATCAAACCAGAGGGTGGTTTAAATAATTATTTAGACAGCAATGGCGACAAAGGTGTCAGAAAATGCGCTTCTTTCGCCGAAGAAAAAACCGCTTCCAGCAATAACGGTAATGGCGGATATGGTTACAACCCGTGTTTAGGTTATTATTCAACTTGCTATCGTATAACTGCGGTCAAAAATTCAAGTGAACTTTTAAGTTTCGGTGACACTGCACTTATTCATAATCAAACCCAATATACTCCGTATATCGAAATGGAACCGCCGACTTTTGATTATTGCGGGTACTCCGGTGATGTTTCACAAGCCTCAATGCACTTCCGTCATCTGGACAAAATCAATGTCGCATGGGTCGATGGTCATGTAAGCAGTAAGGGACCATTGCAGGGTTCAACTTCCGATAACGAGAAAAAACTCAATATTGGTTGGCTTTATAAGACCAAAGCGGAAAACATGAAGGTTTTCTATATAGACTACAATGAATAAAAAAATTATTGCAAAAGTAACCCATTTTTTATAGCCTGTAAAAAAATAAAATTTGATTTTTAATTTTTATAGGCTATATTATAGAAGGTTATTCAAAGTAATGTCGGTGAATCCGGTGAAAATCCGGAACTATCGCGTAACTGTGAAAAATTGAATTAATTTTAAGTCAGATCCCGACCTTTGAATAGAAAATTTTTAATTGTGCGCGTAACACAAGAAAGTAAAAAATGAACTGCAAAAAATTATTGTTTCAATTCAATTTTAATCACTTTACCTTGATTGAATTATTAGTTGTTATCTCTATTATTGCAATTCTTGCAGGCATGTTACTTCCTACTCTCAATAAGGCTCGCGAAAAAGGTCGCTCCGCCAACTGTATCAATAATATCAAACAAATAGGCATGGCATTTTTGCTGTACGCTAATGACAATGATGACTATTGCGTTCTCGCTTATGATCAAGAGAGTATTCAATACTGGTGCGGAATTCGCAAAGGCAATAATGATTGGGAATCTGTTGGAGCTTTAATTGATTATCTCGGCAATGGAAAAAGGATTAAATTATGTCCGTCTTTAGGAGAGCATTTAGATAAAAATCAATTTAACAGCGGCTCCGGCGGTTATGGTTATAATGAACTGTTGGGATTTTTTGATTGGTCAAGCATGAAGAATAAGCAAAGTCGGTTATCTTCAATTAAAAATTCTTCTCAAAAAATTTCATTCGCTGACAGTTGTGTTGTATCCTCAAATGTCTTGCAGGAATCTCCAAGTATTTTTGCTCCTGATAATGGATATGGTGATTCTTCGCCATCAATGCACTTCCGCCATAATAAACGCTGTAATACGCTTTTTGCGGACGGACATGCAGAATCTGCTGAGTGGGGTTTTACTCAAGCTGGCTATTCCGGATTAAGCACAGATGAACTTGAGAATGAATATTTTTTAGGCTTTATCGGCGAAAAAAAATCCGGCAAAGACCGCAATTATATGTTTGACCCGAATTGGTAAGATGATGAAAAAACTTTTACAACTAATTTTAATACTTGTTGCAATATTGAGCAATGCGGAGGAGTTCCGCATTGTCTCACTCTCACCTGCTATGACGGAGCTTGTCTGCCACTTGGGTTTGGAGCATAAATTAGTCGGTCGGAGCGAAGTTTGCAACTATCCCGAATCGGTTTTAACCTTGCCGATTGCGGGAGGTTTTGCCAATCCCAATGTAGAAAAAATTCTCGAACTCAATCCGACCCATATTGTTACCAATGACCTGATAAATCCCAATGTCATTTCAATTTTCAGTCGCCACAATATTGCCATAATCAATATGCAATGCAATAATTTGCAGGACTATCGGAAATGTATTGAAAAAATCAGCGCAGTCTTTGATGCAAAAGAACTTGGAGATAAAGAAATTGAAAAACTGGAAAATTTCCAAAAAAATCCATGTAAAAACTTGAATATCAAAGTTTTATGGGTAATTTTTGATAATCCGATAATGACCGCCGGGGCAAATTCAATTCTCGATGAAGTTGCAACTCTCGCCGGAGCGGAAAATATTGCCCACAGTGTGAACCAACCCTATTTCAGATGTTCATACGATTGGATACTCGAAAA
>JAZRSP010000227.1:0-3918 GCA_045651565.1 Victivallaceae bacterium
CCTAAAAAAAACATTAACGGACGACGTTAGCTGAAACTTGGCATTTTCTGATATAGATAATAAAACCGATATCATGCCATGAAGAGGTCATATCCAAAACTTTGCGACCGCCGATTTTTCGGGCGGTTTTGGTGGTCAAGTTGATAACATTCGGGACATTTACGGTGTCGCTGAACCAAGCGGTTGTATCGGCTTCTTCGATGCCGCCTGTGATCAATGGCAGACCGAAAAGGTAGAGCCCCCAGTTTTCGACATTCAAGTGAGCCACACTCTGACCCTGCAATGCAATCGGCATTCCATTAAGCTGGTCGAGTTCGGTCATGCGGACGGTAGAACAACCTGCAAGTAAGCAAGTTACAATTGCTGCGATAGTTATTTGTATAAATTTTTTCATAAATCCTCCTTTTTGATAGATATTTGTGTAATAATATAAGTTGCAAATTACTTTTTTCAAGGGAAATAATACAAAATTATCAAAAAAAATCAGAGGTAGGATAATTTGTGATAGTAAGAGTTATTCCGGCTGTTGCATTAAGAGTAATTCTGCAACTTCCGGGGCGGATTTTTTCAATAATTCCATAGTGAGATTACGAACCTCCTGTGAGCGTGTGCAGTTCATAGCTTTCTGAACCATTTCCTCGGCATCGCTCATTTTGAGAGAACGCACGACACGGCGAACTGCATTAAGCGAGTTCGGTTCCATGCTTAACTCATTTACTCCCAAGCCCAAAAGCAACGGAGTGTACAATGGATCGCTTGCCATACCTCCGCAAACACTGACCCAGATATTATTCTTTTTTGCCGCTTGGACTGTGCGGTGAATAAGTTCCAGAACCGCCGGACTTGCCGGTTGATAAAGGTATGAAACTTTTTCATTAACCCGGTCAATCGACATGGTATATTGAACCAAATCGTTAGTGCCGATGCTTAAAAAGTCCAGAATTGCTGCGAAATGTTCCACCATGAGTGCGCATACCGGAGTTTCGACCATGCCGCCCAATGATACATAGCGGAGGTGGTCGATATTTTCGGCTTTGAGTTCCTTCTGGAGTTCCTCGATAATTGCCCGGCTTTCATGGACTTCGGTGATAGAAGACAGCATGGGGAGCATAATTTTTAAGTTACCATAAACTCCGGCACGGAGCAATGCTCTCAATTGAGTTCTGAAAATATCCTGACGCTCCTTTAAGCACAAACGGATTCCGCGAAGTCCGAGGAAAGGATTCTGCTCATTGGCTTTGTAAATCAAGTTGTCGCCTTTATCTCCGCCGACATCGAGAGTGCGGATAATGACCATTTTTCCCTCGGCGGCAGTTAAAAGTTTCTTGTAAGTTTCGAATTGTTCATCTTCGCTCGGCAGGCGGTCTTTGCCGATAAAAAGCAGTTCGGTACGGAAAAGTCCGACTGCTTCTGCACCGTATTCATTCAGGTTTTTGCCGTCATCGGCATTTTCCAGATTAATTGCAAGTTGGATAACGAAACCGTCTTGGGTCTCGGCAACGAGTTGTTTATCCTGGAGCAAGCGAGAGTAAATTTTGTTTGCTTCGGCGGCCTTTAAACGGTAGGCTTCCAGAGTACGGTGCTGCGGATTGACGATGATTCTGCCGGCAAAACCGTCGATAATAATTGTCGCATCGCTTGGGAGTTGGCGTAATTCTTGCGGAATATCAACTACCGCCGGAATCTGCATTGAACGGGCAAGAATAGCGGTGTGAGAAGTGGTGCTGCCTTTGTCTACGGCAAAGCCCAAAATTTTTTTCTTGTCAAATTTAGCAGTTTCTGACGGAGTAAGTTCGTCGGCAATAATAATTCGACGGTCGCTCACTCTGTCGGTGATATTCAACTCTTCATTGTTATAAAAAATAGCCAGAAATCTCTTTGCTATATCACGAATGTCGGCGGCTCTTTCGCTTAAATACGGATCGGGCATTGCTTCCATTACCGAAGCGTATTTTTCTGCCGCATCGGCAAAAGCCCATGCCGCATTTTTCAATTCTTTGCGAATGCCGTTTTCTGCTTCATTGATCAAGGATTTATCGGAAATCATCAGCAAGTGGGCGTCGAAAATCGCCGCTTGACTACCGGAAAGTTTTTTCTTCAATTCATTACTGAGCAATTCGATAGACTCTTTAGTCTTGTTAATTGCGGTATGAAGAGTTTGGAGTTCATCCTCAACTTGGTCGGGAGTAATTTCAGTTTTTACAATGCTGCTGCCGAGACTGCCGTTTGTACCGACAATTAAAACTTTGCCGATAGCAATCCCCGGTGATACCGGAATTACATTGTAGATGATTTCTTCTGATTCAATAATTGACATGTGAAATTTTACTCCTCGTCGAATTTGCTGATAAAAAGTTTTTCGATTGCAGTAATTGCTGCGGCAGCATCGGAGCCGTCAGCATGCAAAATGAGTTTAGAACCCTTTGCCGCTGAAAGAGTTATGAGTCCAAGAATGCTTCTGCAATCGACAATTTCGCCGTCTTTATTCAAAGTGAGCTCTGATGTGAAATCATTAGCGCACTTGACAATTAAAGCGGCGGGTCTTGCGTGCAGTCCCATCTTGTTCAAAACTGTAAGTTCTTTTTGCATATTGCTCCGTAATTTTATATTAAATGTTTCGTCGAGAAACATTATTATTATTAAATCGTTTCTTATCAACAAACTTTTAAACGAGTTCTTTAATATAGCACACTTTTGAGATTTTTCAATTATTTAAACAATTATTCCTTGTAAATTTTTGTTTTTGAGTTATATTTTGAGTGAATTATTACAAAAAAATATTCTCCAAAATGGAGAATAATGGTTAGATGTTTATGTAACTGTAACAGTATTAGAAACTTATGAGGTTTGAATATGAAAAATTGGAAATTTGCAACACAGACAATTCAAGCAGGGTATGTGCCGAAAGACGGTGAGCCGAGAATTTTGCCGATTGTTCAGAGTACCACATTCAAATATGATAATGCACAGAGTGTGGCAGATCTTTTTGATTTGAAGCGTGAAGGATTCTTTTACAGCCGCTTGGCGAATCCGACTGTTGATGCCTTTGAGAAAAAAATGGCGGTTTTGGAGAAAGGTGTTGCGGCGGTTGCTTTGAATGCAGGTCAGGCAGCAAATGCTTATGCCTTGCTTAATATCGCCCAAGTCGGCGACCATGTTTTGGCGGCAAGTGGACTTTATGGCGGCACTGTATCACTTTTTACCAATACTCTTTCAAAGTTCGGAGTTGAGGTAACTTTTTTCGACACCAATATTTGTGAAGAAGAATTGGCGAAACTCGTTCGCCCCAATACCAAAGCGATTTTTGCTGAATCATTGGCAAATCCGGCATTGATTGTGGCAGATTTTGAAGTATATGCGAAAGTTGCCCACGCAAATCAGATTCCTTTAATTATTGATAATACTTTCCCAACTCCGTTTTTCTGTAATCCCTTTGACTTCGGAGCGGATATTGTAACCCACTCAACTACTAAATACATCGACGGTCATGCAACCAGCGTCGGCGGTATTGTAATTGAAAAAGGCGATTTTGACTGGGTTTCAAGCGGTAAATTCCCCGGAATGACTGAACCGGATGAGAGTTATCATGGACTTATTTATACCAGAGATTTTGCGGCTTGTCCTTTTTCGGTAAAATTGAGAGTGCAGGCGGTGAGAGATTTGGGAATTTCTATGGCTCCATTGAATGCCTTTTTGGCGAACTTGGGCTTGGAAACTCTCCATGTCAGAATGGAACGCCATGATGAAAACGCACTTAAATTGGCGGAATTTTTGAAAAATCACCCCAAGGTTGCATGGGTAAATTATCCGGGATTGGAGGACAGTTCCGAAAAAGATAAGGTCAAAAAATACCTTCGAGGTGCAAGCGGAGTTCTTTGCTTCGGTGCTAAAGGCGGCAGAGAGGCAAGCGAAAAGGTT
>JAZRSP010000228.1:0-7398 GCA_045651565.1 Victivallaceae bacterium
ATGAATAATTCAAAATAGTTATTTTAAATATTTTTTTAAATTTTTTGAAATTTTTATTTGCATTTATTATTATATAGGATATATTAAGATTGTGAAAGTATAATAACTTTAAATAAAGTAGATTTTTTTATGTAAAACGATTGGACTTAACAACTTAACTTACAACTCGCAAATGATGTTTGCGGGTGATTAATACTGAAAGGGAAAGTGGGCGTGAAAAGTTACCCCCGCTTTTTTCTTTTTTATTACACGGAAAATTTTTAAAATAGGAGATAAAAAATATGAAAAATAACGAATTATTGGTAATGCTCGATTACTACGAGCGTGAGAAAGGTATTTCTCGCAGCAGAATCGTAGCCGCTCTCGAAGCCGCTATTTTAACTGCATCGAAAAAAAGTATTCACCCCGCAAAAAATTTGTCTATAAAAATTAACGGTGTTACCGGAAACATTGAGGCTTGGGCGAAATTAAAGGTCGTTGATGCTAACCCGAATAATGACCAAATCCTGCTCGAAACTGTCATAGAAAAATACCCCGATGCCCAAATCGGCGACATCATTGAATGGGAAGTTACTCCAAAAGATTTCGGCCGTATCGCCGCACAAAGCGCAAAACAGGGTATCGCCGACCAACTCAAAAAAGCTGAAAAAGATACCATGCTTGAAGAATTTGAATCCCGTATCGGTGAAATCATTACCGGTCAGGTGAAATCAATTGAAAAAAATGGCGACATTTCTATTCAATTTAACAAAACTGTCGGTATTATCCCCCGCGCAGAAAGAATTAAAGATGAAATTTTCGGTGCAGGTGATATGGTCAATGTGCTTTTGCTCTCAATCAGTATCGACTCAAAATCAAATAAAGCTCAATTGATTTGTTCTCGCAGCACACCGGAATTCGTGGTTAAACTTTTTGAGCGCGAAGTAACTGAAATTCATGAAGGTATTGTAGAAATTATGGGTATCGCCCGTGAAGCAGGCATGAGAACCAAAATTTCCGTAAAAAGCAATGATGAAAGAGTCGACCCTGTCGGTTCATGCGTCGGTGTCAAAGGTACCAGAGTCCGCAATATTACCAATGAACTCGGCCAGGAAAAAATTGATATTATTCCTTACAGTGATAATATTGCTCAGTACACAATCAATGCGCTTTTGCCGGCAAAAGTTCAGTCAGTTGAGGTGCGTGACGAGCAGAATGAAGTCATCGTGCATGTCAATGAAGACCAATCAAAACTCGCTTTCGGCAAAAAAGCACAGAATGTCCGTCTTTGCTCGAAGTTGATCAATCGCGCAGTCAATTTGCAGACCGAGAATCCGCTCGAAGCAAAAATTGTCGAAGCTGCAAATAAACTTGCACGAGATTTCGGAGTTTCTGTCGGAACTGCCAATAGATTGGTTCGTGCAGGTTACGTAACAGTTGACGGAATCAAAGAAGCCGGATTGCAATCACTCTTGGAAATTGATAAAATTAATACAGAAGAAATTACTGCCGCTTTTGAAAAGATGAATGCTTAAAGCGACTTGACAAAGGGAGGTTATTGTATGAAAAGTATAAAAGTTAAAACTATCGCACAGAGATATGATGTGTCTGCTGATGAGATTTATGAAGAATTAACCGCACAGGGATTTGATATTGACAAGAAATCAGGTGAAATTCCTGCTGATGTCGCTGAATTGGTAGAGGAGTTTTTTGAAGACCTCTTCGCTAACAAAAAGGCATTCGCCCAGGCAAAAAAACATCGCAAAAACGCCGAAGAAATTATCCTCGAATCTCCGGTCATTGTGAAAAATCTTGCCGAAGCTCTCAATAAAAAACCGAATGTGATTATCAGTGACTTGATGAAGTTCGGCGAATTGGCGAATATCAATCAGGCAATCAATGATGCAACTGCAAAAAAACTCTGCAAACACTACGGCTTGGAATTGGTCATCGCAAATGAAAAAGTAGTGCGCGATAACCCGAAAAAAAGTTCTGCTCCGGCAAAAACCGAAATCAGCAAATTCGATATTGAAGAAGTTGATGATGAAAAAGATTTATGTGAACGCCCGCCGGTAGTAACATTTTTGGGTCATGTCGACCACGGCAAAACTTCTTTGCAGGATGCTGTCCGCAAGACCAATATCGTAGCAGGTGAATCCGGCAGAATTACCCAGCATATCGGGGCATCAACTATTGATTATAATGGCAAAATGATTACTTTTATTGATACTCCCGGACACGCCGCTTTTACCAGTATGCGTGCCAGAGGTGCTAATGCGACAGATATTGCGATTTTGGTTGTATCTGCAAGCGAAGGGTTCAAAGCACAAACTATCGAAGCGATGAATCATGCTCTTGCGGCGAAAGTACCGATTATCGTTGCTATGAACAAAATTGACTTGCCAGATGCCGACCCCAACAAAGTTTTGCTGCAAATGCAGCAGAATAACCTGATGAGTGAAGACTGGGGCGGTGAAGTCGGTACTGTCAAAGTTTCTGCTAAAACCGGTGAGGGCTTGAATGACCTGCTCGACCGTATCTTGCTGGAAGCAGAAATTTTGGAACTTAAAGCCAATCCGAAAACAAAAGCTCGCGGCGTCGTTTTAGAATCAAATATGGAATTCGGTTTGGGTGCAGCGGCAAGTGTACTTATCCAAAAAGGCACTCTGAAACTCGGCGACCCGATCCTCTGCGGTACAACTTACGGCAAAGTCAAAACTATGATTGATGACAAAGGCAAACGCATCAAGATTGCTCCGCCGAGTACCCCGGTAAAAATTATCGGTCTTAATGCAGTTCCGGAAGCCGGAGATAAACTTATTGTCTGCGACAACGAGAAAGAAGCAAGAGTTGAAGCAGAACGCAGAATTGCCGAGAAACGCAACTCTCAACAAGCATCAAGTTCTATTATTTCTGCCGAAGACCTTTTCAGCAAACTTAATAGTTCATCAATCGAAACTTTGGACATTATTATCAAGTCTGACGTCCGCGGTTCAGGCGAAGCAATCGCCCAGTCTTTAGAAAAAATTCCGTCAGACAAAGTTAAGTGCAATGTTGTCGCAAACAGTGTCGGTGCAATCAGCGAAAACGATGTTATGCTTGCCGCCGCTTCAAATGCGATTTTGGTCGGTTTCCACGTCCGTGTCAATCCGGGTGTAAATGACCTCGCTAAACGCCAAGGTGTAGAAATTCGTCTTTACAATATCATTTACGAGTTGTTGGAGGACATCACCGACGCTTTGGCAGGTAAACTTGAACCCGAAAAGCGTGAAGTTTCTCTCGGAGAAGCCAAAATTCTCCAAATTTTCAACCTCTCAAAGGGTGGAAAAATTTGCGGCTGCATGGTTGAATCAGGAACTGTCAAAGTCGGTTCCAAGGCACGAGTTTTCCGCAAAAATGAACTTATTTACAATGGAGAAGTATCTTCGCTGAAACGCTTCCAGGACAATGTAAAAGAGGTCAAAGCAGGTTTGGAATGCGGTATTAAACTTGACAACTTCGCTGATTTCGAAGAGGGCGACTTGATCGAAATTTTTGAAATCGAACTCAAAAAAGCAACTTTATAATTCGTGCAGATAGGAGCGACAGATAATGGGTGAAGTAGATAGACTTACCAGAGTAAACGAACTTCTGAAACGAGAAATTGCCACAATACTCGAAAAAAGATTGTTGGAGCGCGGCAATGAGTTTGTTTTGCTCTCTGTAACTGAAATTAATACCAGCGTGGATTTAAGGAATGCAACGGTTTACATCAGTGTTTTCGGCAAAGATACTGCCATGAAGCACAAGCTTATGAAAGAAGTAGAGAAAGCCAGAGTGCAAATCCAGAAAGATATTGCTAAAAACTTGAAATTCAAACACACTCCGGTACTGAATTTTAAACTTGATAGTCGTCTGGAAAAAGGCGATATGGTATTGAATTTATTAAACTCTTCTGAAGAAGAAAATATGGATAATTAATATGGAAAAAATTGCTGAAATTTTGAAGAATAATGTTAATTTTTTCATAGTCGGCCATGAAAAACCCGATGGCGATGCAGTAGGTTCAGTGGCAGGCTTGACCTCGTTTCTTAATGAAAACGGGAAAAATGCCCAGGCACTTTTTCTGGATGACATTCCTGATAAATTTAAGCAAATCATCTGTATTAATTACCTGACATGTGTAACGCTTGACGAGATTAATTCTGCCGATGTTTTGATCGTACTTGATAGTGCCAGAACTTCCAGAATTAATCTTCCCAAAACTTTTTCTCTTGATGAAGTCAAAGTCCCGATTGTCAATATCGACCACCATGTCGACAATGATGTCAAAGGCACACTCAATTATGTCAAAGGTTCAGCCGGGGCGTGCGCTGAAATTGTGGCAAATTTGGCATGCATGATGGAAGAATCTTGCAACTGGCAATTGAGTGCTTGTACTGCCGAAATGTGTTATCTCGGAATTATAACAGATACCGGGTCATTTAAATTTACCAATACTACGAGTGCAACTTTTGCGACTGCGGGTTATCTTTTGGGCAAAGGAGTTGATATTGCCAAAATTAATAATGCGGCATTTTTCTCAAAGAAATTCAATCAACTCAAATTTGAAGCGGAGATGGTAAATAATTATTTGAAAAGCGACCTCCAAGGCCGCTATGTCCATGCAATAATTCCGCAACAATTATTTGATAAATACAACTTCAATATGAAAGACGGCGAAACTGTTATTGAGTATCTGCGAGAGGTCGATACTGCGGTGATTGCCGCTTTGTTGTACCCCAAAGGCGATTCGGTAAAAGTTTCGCTCCGAAGCAAAGACACTAACTATCCCGTCGGCCCGATTGCCCGCAAATTTAATGGCGGCGGTCACGACATGGCGGCGGGGATTACTTTTGAAAACAGTTCGTTTGAAGATGTTGAAAAACTTTTATACGATGCAGTAAGTGAGGTTTTAGCATAATGAGATACAATCCTAAAAAACATCATTTGCCCCCATTTAAAATGGACGGGATTCTTTTAGTAAATAAACCGATGGAGTGGACAAGTTTCGATGTAGTAAATTTTTTACGCAACCGCTTCAATATCCCCAAAATCGGACATTGCGGCACACTTGACCCTGCTGCGACCGGGTTACTGGTTATCGTCATGGGCAAATTTACCACTTTGAGCCAAAAATTCAGCGGTGAGGACAAAACCTATGTGGCGGAAGTTCTGCTCGGACAGACCACCACCACCGAAGACATGGAGGGTGAAGTTACTTCAACTTGCGACACCACATACTTGACCGAAGACGAAATCAGAACTGCGATTAATTCATTTCTCGGCAAGTCACAACAGATTCCGCCAATGGTTTCCGCAATCAAAAAAGACGGCAAAAAACTCTATGAACTCGCCCGTCAGGGAATTGAAATTGAGCGTGAACCGAGAGATATTGAGATTTCTAAAATTGATATTCATTCAATCAATAATCCCGAGTTTAAATTCACCGTAAAGTGTTCCAAAGGTACTTATATCCGTACTTTGGCGGCAGATATCGGTGCTAAATTGAATGTCGGCGGCACATTGAAGTCGCTTCATCGCACTCAAAGCGGAATTTTCACAGTTGACGATGCCGTTACGATTGAGGAACTTAAAGAGTACGAACAGGCAGATTTATTAATAAAAATGCGAACATTTTTAACTAAAATTTTGGACAGCAAATTAATTCAATTTTAACATAAAATGAGGTGAAATTATGACTTTTTACGAAAAACTTAATGCAATTTGGAAAAAAAACAACTCTTTCGTCTGTGTCGGTTTAGACCCCGACTTGAATAAACTCCCCGAGTGTGTCAAATCTAAAGAGTTCCCGATTTTCGAATTTAACAAAGCTATCATTGATGCGACCAAAGATTATGTCTGCGCTTACAAACCCCAGGCGGCTTATTACGCCGGACAAGACCGTGATGCTGAACTCAAAATGACTATTGATTATATCAAAGAAGTCGCACCTGAAGTCCCGGTAATCCTCGATGTTAAGCGCGGCGACATCGGTTCAACTGCCGATATGTATGCCAAAGAAGCCTTTATCCGTTACAATGCCGACGCAGTAACTGTAAATCCCTATATGGGCTTCGACACTTTGAAACCCTTTTTAGATTATGCAGACAAGGGCGTAATTATTTTGTGCCGCACCTCAAACCCGAATTCAGGTGATTTGCAGAATTTAGTTGCTGACGGCAAAATGATCTATCAGCATGTCGCACTTTTGGCAAAAGACAAATGGAATTACAACAATAATATCGCCCTCGTAATCGGCGCAACCTACCCCGAAGAACTTAAAGAAGTTCGTACCCTATGTCCTGAGTTGCCCTTCCTCGTTCCCGGTGTCGGAGCACAGGGCGGTGATGTAGAAAAAGTTGTCAAAAACGGCACTACCGCTGACGGTACAGGCTTGATTATCAACTCTTCACGCGGAATTATTTACGCAAGCAAGGATGCCGATTTCGGAGCAAAAGCAGGCGAAAAAACTCTCGAACTCCGTGATCTTATTAATTCATATCGTTAAGAATTTTGATAGGGGAATTTTACACAAATTTCTCCTGCAAGGTCATCGCAATTTAACATTATCGGAATTTATATGAAAATATAAATTCCGATTTTTTTTTATTTTTGCAGATAGTTTCACTATACCTGCTTTTTAAAAATATTACTTTATGAGAAAATTATTCTTGACGGCCTTCAATTGCAGATAGCAACACTGCTCCTGCTAAAATCAAGTACGGAGATATTTGACAATTCGAGGTAATAGCAACTTCCAATTTAAAGATAAACGGATTAAATCTTTGCGAATAAATTGCCTGACATATACCATTAGCGGTCAATTGATATCCCTGCGGAATTAAATTAGTCGCAAAACGGCGAACTAATGCCAATTCGATATTATCTTCATTAAGTTCTGCAAGGACATTGCCGCAGGGGTCTAACATCTCCCAATTATCACGAATCAAAGACGACCAGCCTTTTCTGCGCCATGCACCGAGATACTCTTGAGTAGTACTGTCAAATACATCATAACAGGCACTGAAATCTATAATATTTCTGGCTTTGATATTAAGCAGTTCGACTGCTTTTGTTTCATCGGTGTAAACGCTGATGTCTTCTTTGAGTTTAAATGCTTTTTGCTGACAGAATCCAATTAAAAGATTGTTATTGTCGTAAATATGAAATTTAGCGCCTAAAAAATTAAAAACTTTTCTACGAATTAAATAATTATACATTTTTTACCTCCTTTTGTTGGTTTTTGTCATAATTTATAATAATAGTTATTGCTGATTTTTGCAAATCGATTATCAAAAAAAAGAGTTTTTTAATAAAAACGGACTTGTCAAAAGTGGCAAGTCCTTTTCAAGTTGCATTATTTTCAGCGTTTGCACATCAGCGGAACCGGTGATGTAC